>JAYUCN010000662.1:0-3761 GCA_043740335.1 Planctomycetota bacterium | reverse complement strand
TGGGCTCGGCACCTTCGACGGTGTTGATGGCGCGCGAAGGCAGCACGAAGAAATCGAGGTCGTAGTTGGCAGCTGACGTGATCGCCGTCTTCAGGACGACACGCCAGAGGTAGGGACCAGCGGGCAGGGTGACACCGCAGTCGGCTCGTGTGCCGGGAGGCGCCGTCGTTCCAGGCCAGGCGCGTGGTGCCGCTCGCATCGTAGAGGGCGATGCGCGTGTCCCTCGTGGTGCTCAGGGAGAGCGTGCCCCAGTTGACCGAGCGCAGGTGCACCTGCCCGGGAGCCGTCAGTGTGAACGAGAACCAATCCTCGTCCGTGGTCACGGAGAAGCTGGCGTTGATGTGTTGACCGGCAGAGATGGGCTGCGCGGTCGCCGGGGTGTCGTTGGGTTCGACTTCGGCGACTTGCTGAGCCGATAGACCAGCGGTCGCGGCGAGAGCCAGGGAAAGGGACAGAGAGTAGATGGTTCGCATTGGTTCGAGTGGGGGTGACGCCGCCTCGCATCGGGTGGGACGCGGCAAACCCAGAGGCGCTGTCCGGCGCGGATTGGCCAAAGAAATCCTGACCGCAGCATGGCTGGCTGGCGTGGACTTCGAGGAAGTGCGAGGCAGAGCGAAGCAATCCAAGGCCAGGTCGAAATCCTGGAAGCCGCATGTTTCCTGGGCCGGACGGCCGCGATCATTTAGTGCGAGCCGCCCCCAGCTGCCGCCGTGGACAGGACGACGGTCAGCCGGCCGCCGTGTCGAGCAGCAGCGCGAGCCGGGCCTTGGCCCGGTGCAGCAGGGCGCGCACGGCTTCCTCGGTCTTCCCCATCTCGACGCCGATCTCGGCGCGCGAGAGACCCACGAGGTGCGCCAGCGTGATGACTTCCCGCTGTTCGTCGGACAGCTTGTCGATGGCCTCTTCGAGGCGCGCGACTTCCTCGGCGCGCAGAACCTTGCCGCTCGGGCTCGAGATGCGCGCGTAGGCCGCCCCGAGGTGGGCGATGGTGCTCTCGCTGAGATCGCCGACTTCCCGGCCGGCGTCGCGCTTCTCGCGATCGAGGTCGCGGACCCGGTTGGCGATCTTGCGGCGCGCGGTCGTGAAGAGCCACGCCTGGAAGCCGTGTTCGCCGGGATGCTGGAAGCGCTCCTGGTGCGTGAGCAGTTCGCGGCAGACGGACTGCACGATGTCGGAGGTCGATTCCCTGGCGCGCAGCTTCTGCCCCATGTGGGCGCGCACGAAGGCACGCACGGCGGGCAGATGCCGTTCGAGCAGGTGCTCGAGGGCCTGGCCATCGCCCTGCGCCGCCAGTCTTGCCAGGTGAAGAGGATCTTCCATCACGCGATCGTCCGCGGGGAGATTATCACTCCACGGTGCACTGTGTGCGCCCGCCCCGCCATGTCCGACCAACCATTGCAACCTCTGCCCGATCCCTCGCCGGCCGCAGCCTTGGAGGACCTGCTCTGCCTCGCGCTCGAACGGCTCGATGCGGACGGGGCTGCCGGCGTCGAGCGCTTCCTCGCCGAACATCCGCGGGAAGCGCCGCAGCTGCGCACGCTTCTGGAACGGTTGCATCGGATCGGTCTGGCGGCCGGCGATGAGGAGGGCGGACCGAGCCAGCATCCCGAACGCCTCGGCGACTTCCGCATCGTGGCACCGCTCGGGCAAGGCGGCATGGGCGTCGTCTACCGGGCGGTGCAGGAGTCTCTGGGCCGCGAAGTCGCGCTGAAGTTGATCCGGCCCGACCAGCTGTTCTTCCCGGGTGCGCGCGACCGGTTCCGCCGCGAGGTCGAGCTCGTCGCGCGTATGCAGCATCCCGGCATCGTGCCCGTGTATGCGGTGGGCAGCGACGGCGGCATTCCCTACTTCGCGATGGAACTCGTGCGCGGCGCCACGCTCGCCGACGTGATCACCCGCCTCGAAGGGCGCGACGTGAAGACGCTCGAGGGCCGCGATCTGGATCGCGCGGTCGCCGCGTGCCTCGGCGACAAGGACGACCGCGAGCCGGCGGAACTCTTCCGCGGTGAGTGGACGCCCGTGGTGCTGCGGCTCGTGCGCGAAGTTGCCGAAGCGCTCGAACACGCGCATCGCCGCGGCGTCATGCACCGCGACGTGAAACCGTCCAACGTGATGCTGACGCGCGACGGCCGCGTGCTGTTGCTCGACTTCGGCCTCGCGGGAGCGGAGAGCGCCGAGCGGCTCACGCGCACGGGTTCGGCACTCGGTTCGCTCGCCTACATGCCCCCCGAACTGCTCGCGGACGCGGCGGTGACGCGCGACGCCCGCTGCGACGTCTACTCCCTCGGCGCTTCGTGCTGGGAACTGCTGGCCCTGCGTCTGCCCTACCAGAGCAGCGATCCCGTGCAACTGCGGCAGCTCGCCGGGGCGGCGGCGCGGCCGAAGTTGTCGACGCTGAACCCGACGATCTCGTGGGACGTCGAGACCGTGATCGCGACGGCGTTGGAGCCGGACCCCGCGCGCCGCTATGCGACTGCCTCACTGTTCTCGCGCGACCTCGACAACCTGCTGTCGCATCGCGCCATCGAAGCTCGCGATCCCGGTGTCTGGCTGCGCCTGCGTCGCTGGTCACAACGGCATCCGGCGCGGGCGACGGCCGTCGTGGCGTTCGCGCTGGCGCTGGTGGGTGGCCCGAGCCTCTGGGCCTTCGAGGAAGGCCGCGCGCGCGACCGCATCGAGGCGCAGCGCGATCAACTGGCGAAGACGAACGTGGCACTCGATCAGGCCAAGGCGGTGGCCGACGCGGAATCGAAGCGCGCGCGCACCAACTTCGCGAAGCTGCAGGAAGCCGTCGACACGATGTTGACGAAGGTCGGCGACAAGAGTCTGCGCGACATTCCGCGCATGGAGGCGGTGCGCAGCGAGCTGCTCAAGGAGGCGCTGCGGTTCTACGAGGGCTTCCTCGCCGACCAACCCGACGATCCGGCGTTGCTGCTCGAAGTCTGCCGCGCGCGGCTGCGAGCCGCCGAAGTGCATGGCCTGCTCGGGGAATATGCGGCCGCGGCGGAGAAGATCGAACGTGCCGTGCAGGACATGACCCCACTCGCCGAGCACGACGAAGCGCTCGAGATCGAGTTGGTGCGCGCGCGGGCCCGCCTCGCCGCGCTGCACCGGTTGCGCGGCAACGTGCCGGCCGCCGTTGCAGCTTCGGCGGCGGCCATCCTCGGTTGGCAGACGTTGGCGGCGCGATCGTCGGACGTCATGGTCGCGAAGGGACTCGGCGACGCTCGGATCGAAGCGGGCTACACCGCGGCCGACCAGGGCGACCTCGCGGGTGCCTTGAGCTTGCTCGAGGCGGGGCTGGCCGACATCGACACGTGGCGCACGAAAAACGGCGAGGGTCGTGAACTCACGATTCTGCAAGCGCGCATGCTCGATCGTGCGGGTGTGTGGGTCTATCAGCTCGCCGTGCAGAAGCGGGATCGGGCCGCGGTGGTCCAGCAGATGGAGCGCGCCATCGACCTGCATCGTCGCGCCGCGGTTCTGTGGCCGGACCTGTTGGCGAGGATGCCGAACGACCCGTCCACGCGGGCCGATGCCGCCGACAGTGCCATCGACCTGGCGATGGCGCTTGGAGCGCTGCAGAAGATGCCCGAAGCGCGGGAGGCGATGGGAGAAGGCGTTCACCTGCTCGTGGCGTTGGCCGCAGATTTTCCTGCCGCGCAGCGGCGGCAGTCGCAACTGGCCAACGCCCGGTTGAACTACGCCGGGATCCTGGCGGCGTGTGGCGCCAACGAAGAGACCCTGAGCCAGGTGGCGGC
>JAYUCN010000661.1:0-3762 GCA_043740335.1 Planctomycetota bacterium | reverse complement strand
CTCGGCGAGTTCGCGCTCGACGTCCTGGCGACGGGCACCGAGCCGCGCCTGCTGCGCCTCCCCGGCCTCCACCGCGCGCCGCACGCTCTGCAGCGCGTCGCCGATCGCCTTGAGCTCGCGCTTCAAGCGGTCGACGCGGCCGGTGGCCAGGTCCTTCCCGGTCTGCAGTGCCTGCACCCGCTGCTGCAGCACGTCGGCCTGTTCGCCCAGATCCACGATCTGGGAACGGCGCACGACGAGGCCCGCGTGCCCCTCCGCCGCCGCCCCGCCTTCCATGCGCGGCCCGCACACGAGCGTGCCTTCTTGCGTCACGAAGCAGAGGTCGGCGCGGCTCGCATCGGCGATGTCGAAGTCGGCGACGACGACGCCACGCAGGAGCCAACCGAGCAGGCGCTGGCTGTCGTCGTTGGTGACGACGTGGCGCACGAGGTCGCTGAGCCAGCTCACGCCCGCCGGTGTCGGCAGCAACTTCGATGCGCACGGTGGCTCGGAACCGAACGCCTCTTCGACGAGCAGCAGGACGCGCCCGAGTCGCTGGTCGACAAGTTCGCGCACGATGGCGGCCGCGTGTTCGCGCGTGTCGACGACGAGGGCCTGCACGAACGGACCGAGCGCTGCTTCCAGCGCCGCACCATGCTGCAGGTCGATCTCGATGAGGTCGAGCAGGCGACCGCGCAGCCCCGCTGGCTGCTGCTGGAGCACGTGGCGCGGCCCCTGGTCGAAGCCTTCCATGTGCGCTTCCATGCCGAGCAACGCCTGCAAGCACCCTTCGACCCGGGTCAGTTCGTAGCGCAGCTCCGACTCCTGTCCGGCCAACGCTGCGGCGGCCGCGTCGGCACCCTCGAGGTCCTGCAGCGCCGCGCGCTCGCGCTCCGTGAGGATGCGCTCGCGCGTGCCCTGGTCGGCGAGCTCCGCCTGCCACCGGGACGACTCGTCGAGCAGTCGCACCGTCTCGGCGTCGAGCACGCCCTGACGCTCCTGCAGGCGCAGCTCACGCGCGCGGGCCGCGGCGACCTTCGCCGTGGCATCAGCCGCCGTGTTGCGCGCGCGCGTGCGGCGGTGCAACAACTCGAGCTGATGTTCGCGCAACCGCTCGCGCTGCTGCTGCAACCCACGCAGTGCCGCGAGGGCGGCAGTCGCCGTCTGGCGCTGGCCCTCGAGCGCTCGGTGCAGCTCGATGAGTTCGGCTTCCTTCTGCACCAGTTCGTCGCGCGCCATGGCGAGGAACGTCGCTCGTTCCGAGCACTGATCGACGAGACCCTGGCTGCGCTGGCGGCCGCGCTCGAGTTCGGCGAGCAGGTCTTTGGCACGCTGGCGCTGCGCATCGGCGCGTTCCCGGTGCATCGTCAGTTCCCCCTGGCAGACGCGCAGATCTTCCTGCACCTGCTCGAGGGCGCCAGTGCGACCGGCGATGTCCTGGTCGGCGGCTGCGAGCCGCTCGGCGGCGGTGGCCCGGCCCGCCTCGACGCCCGTCAGTGCTTGCTGGAGCTCCAGCAGGCGCGCCTCCTGTTCGGCAAGTTCGCCGCGCAAGCTGCGGCCGTCGACCACGGCGATGCCCGCCCGCAGGTCCCGCAACGCCGACTGCAGTTCCTGGAAGCGCCGCGCCTTGCCGGCCTGGATGCGCAGGCTGCGGATGCGGCGCGAACGCTCCTCGAGCAGGTCGGTGACGCGCGCCAGGTTCTGGTCGGTGCGCTCGAGCTTGCGCAGCGCCTCCTTCTTCTGGAGCTTGAAGCGCGACACGCCGGCCGCCTCTTCGAAGATCGCACGGCGCGCTTCGGGATTGGCCGACAGCACCGCGTCGATGCGGCCCTGCTCCATGACCGAGTAGCCGCCGGTGCCGAGCCCCGTGTCGAGCAGCACGTCGCGCACGTCCTTGAGGCGCACCTCCTGGCCGTTCAACAGGTAGCTCGACTCCTTGTCGAGCGTGAGCCGGCGCGAGATGTCGACCTCCTGGCGGCCGTCGATGCGCCCCTCGGGATCCTCGAAGGTGATCGTCACCTCAGCGAGGCCCATCGCTTCACGGCCTTCCGCGCCCTTGAAGATGACGTCCGTCATCTCGGTGCCGCGCAGGCTCTTTATGCGCTGGTCGCCGAGCACCCACTTGATGGCGTCGACGACGTTGGACTTGCCGCAGCCGTTCGGCCCGATGATGCCGGTGAGACGCGTGTCGAACTCGAACTCGGTGCGATCCGCGAACGACTTGAAGCCGCGGGCGACCAGACGCTTGAGCCTCATGCGTTCACTCCACCCCATCCGTAGAGCGATCCGTCGGCCGCCCCGCGCGGCGGTCGCGCAGCACGCTCACTGAGGTCGGAGCAGTCGCGGGCACGCCGAACTCCGCGACGCGACCGAACGTCGCAAGCGAACGGCGTCGGCGCGTGCGCTCGGCCGCCACCGCCCCGTAGGCGACGGCCGCGGCCGGCTGTCCCGTCACGACGAGCAGGTGCTGGACCGCGTCGGCGAGTTCGGTCGTCGTCAACACGACGGCATCCGCGTCAACATCGCCGCCATGACGCTTCTGTCGCAATGCCTGCAGCGCGACGTTCGCGAGCTCGATCGCACGCCAGTCCTCGTCGACCCCGACGCTGTGCAACGCCAGATGGATCGATCGGGCCAGCTTCGTGGCCCGCAAGAACTCCGTGCGCCCGTCGCGCTTACGGACCAGATGTTCCGTCCGCCGTTTCATGACCACCCTCCCGCCGCTTCTCGAGCATGGGCTTCAGTTCGTCGAGGAATTGCATGACATCCTTGAACTCGCGGTAGACCGACGCGAAGCGGACGTACGCCACCTGATCGAGCTGTCGCAGCTCTTGCATGATGAGGTTGCCGATCACCTTGCTCGGCACCTCCTTGTCGAAGGCCTCCATGCATTGCCGTTCGATGCGGTCGGCGATCACCTCGAGTTGTTCGAGCGACACCGGCCGTTTCTCGCACGCGCGCAACATGCCGCTGAGCACCTTCTGGCGATCGAATGCGACGCGCTCGCCGTTCTTCTTGACGACACGCAACGGGGCCGTCTCGACGCGCTCGTAGGTCGTGTAGCGCCGACCACAGTCGGCGCAGACACGGCGACGGCGGATGGCAAATCCGTCGGCGCTCGCGCGCGAATCGATGACCCGATCGTTGTCGGCCTTGCAATACGGACAGCGCATGGCAACTCGCCGCACCTCGACGGACCGCGACCAGCGGCACGCCGAAGCCAGGCACTCGGCAGACCAGAAACCGGCTGACCCCGGCTTCCTGACCTTGCTGACGGCGGGACCATACGGGCCCAAGCCCTTGTGTGTCAAAGGCTGACGAACAGAAGATCCTGCGGTCACTTGCCCAGACAGAAGCGCTGGAAGATGCGATCGAGGAGGTGCTCGGGCGAATGCGAGCCGGCAATGCCGTCGAGGGCGGTGAGAGCTGCCTGCAATTCGACCGCCGCGAGCTCGGCCGCGGTGCCAGCCGTTGCGAGAGCCCGTTCGACGGCAGCGAGCGCAGCCAGCACGGCGGTGCGCAACGGGCCACCGGCATCTACCACAGCCCCGCGCGCCGAACGCACGAGCAGGGCAGCAAGCGGCAGCAGCCCGCTCCCGGTCAACGCACTCGTCGCGAACACGGGCACCGAAGCCCCGACGCACGCCGCCACCGCCACGGGCAGTGACGGTGGTGCATCGACACGATCGCACTTGGTCCACACCACGGCGAGCCACGGCAACGTGATCTGCAGCGCCGGAACCGGTACGCCGGGATCCGCGGCATCGAGCACACACACGGCGG
>JAYUCN010000660.1:0-3763 GCA_043740335.1 Planctomycetota bacterium | reverse complement strand
CGACGATTTGCGCCGCCAAGGCCGAGATCATGTGATGCGCGACGACGCCTTCGAGGCGGGCGAACCACCAGGCACTGATCTGCGTCAGGACCGCGCCTTTGAAGGGGACGGCTTCGTTCATCACGACGTCGAAGGCGGAGATGCGATCCGACGCGACCAGCAGCAGGTCGCCGCCGAGTTCGAAGATCTCGCGGACCTTGCCGCGACCGAGGCGCTTGCAAAACGGCAGATCGAGCGTCAGTAGGAGATCGTTCACGCCCGGATTATGCGGCGACGTCGAGCCAGCGAAAGCACCGTCCGTCATCTCTGGCCCCCGGTCAGTTCGTCTTCTCGCGCACGCCGAAGCCGAGGTTGAGTTCGGGCGTGTTGTTGCTGCGCACTTCAACGAAGTCGTCGACGAACGCGAAGGTCTGGTAGCCGCGATCGATGGCGGCGAACCAGGTCTCGTTGGTGCCGCTGATCGAGATCGTCATGCCGCCGTTGGCGGCCAGCGTGTAGCTGCCGAGGTAGGTGAAGTCCATGCTCTGGTTGCCGGCGCTACTCTGACCCTGGCTGCCCACGGCATCGAGCCGGAATCCACCTTGCGCTGTCAACGTGACGACACCGACGAACGCATCCGACCCTGAATTGCTGGGGTTTACGAACAGCGTGTGGCCAGCGACGAGGAAGCGGCCGGGCACGCGTACGGAGTCGACGGGGGAGCTTGGTGCATCGAATGCGCGCACGAGGAACAACAGGCCGGCCTCGCCATCGCTCTCCTCGGCATCGAGTCCGAGCACGAGGTTCTGCGTTGCGGCCGCAAGCATGACGCGGCTGTCGGCGGTCTGACCTTGCAGCGCGTAGTTGACCGTCAGATTGCATGTGCCATCGCCCGAGCCGTTCGTGAGCAGGTTCTGGATCGTGCCGCCGAACGTGAGGCTGCTCGTTCCCTGGTTGCCCGAGCCGCTGAGCGAGCGCGCTGTACCAGGCGCACCCGCACCGATCGCTACGGCGCCATGCGCCCCGCGGCCGACGTTCTCAGGCGAGAGGATCGTCTGGTTGAAGACCGCGTGCAGCGACAGCAGATGCCAGGCACCCTCGAGTTCGACCGCCCCGGCGACGACACGCGTGCCGACATAGAGGCCAATCGATTGGCTGTTCGGTGTCGAAACCCGATCCGTGAAGCACAGGTCCGCATTCGTCGCGACGAGGCCGTAGGCGCCGTTGAAGACGACCGACGGTTCGTTGCCGCCGCCCGTGACGAAGAGGGAGAAGTCGCCTCCAGACTCGAGCGCATAGCGATCGGCCGCGGAGGTGCCGGTCGTGCGCGTGATCGTGTAGGTACTGTCGTCGAACAGGTTGAGTGTGCCGTGGTCCGTGAAGATCACGTCGGCGCTGACCGGGAACGTGCCGAACCCGCGCAGGCTGCGGAACCCGAAGGTATGGTGGCTGGCCGAGATCGTGACTTGGCTCTGGGGTCGATCTTCCTTGCCGCCGTTGGAACATGCGGCCAGTAGAAGCAGGACGGGCAGGGCAGCCCGGACGGACGTCGTGATGGTGGGGTGCAAGGTGCGCAGTCTAGCCAACTCGGGCGCTGCGGAAACATCGAGGTGACCGTCGTTGCGCCCAGAAAACGGCCGTGCCGGCCGGGTCATTGGCCGGTAGCCTGCGGCGGATGCGGTCGGCATTCGCGGGCGGGTTCTTCGTCTTGGTGGTGGTACCCGCGGGGTGCGTGGCAAGGCCGCGCCTCGACGGCCCGCTGCCGACGCGCAACCAGCATCCCGCCCAGCTGACGGTCTTGCACATGGCACCCAGTGCGGTGACGACGCTGCCGGCCGGGGCCATCAGCGGGCGCGTCGATGCCGCCTACTCGAACCTGTTCCTGAATGGTGGTTCGGGGGGTGGCAACACCTGGCGCATGGACGGCGAGTACTTGCGCGTCGGCACGACTCTGCGCGTTGGCCTCGGGGGCGACTGCGAGCTCGCGGCGGAGTTGCCCGTGGCGCACACGAGTGGCGGGTTCCTCGACGACTTCATCATCGGCTACCACGACTTCTTCGGCTTGCCCGACCAGAACCGCGACCAGAACCCGCGCGATGCCTACGACATCACGGCGCAGAAGGACGGCAACGTCGCATGGTCGGTCGATCGCGAGAACCTCGAACTCCTGGACGTGCCGATGCAGGTGACCTGGCAACTCGTGGCACCCGGGGACGGCCGAGTCGGGACCGCCGTGCGCGGGGGCATCGAACTTCCCACGGGCAACGACGACCGTGGCTACGGCAACGGCCAGCTCGATGCCAGTCTCGGCGTGCTGCTCGAATACCGGGCCGGCGGGGTCGGCTGGTACGGGCATGCGCAGCACACGCTGGCGGGCACGCCCCGGCAATCGCGCGCCGTGGGGCTGCACTTCGCCGACGTGACGTCGCTTGGACTTGGCGCCGAACTGCCGCTCGCGGAGAACCTGAATGTGCTCGTCCAGGTCGAATGGGAGACTTCGACCCTGCGCCATCTCGGCTTCCCGGCAGTCGCGAGCGAACAGTTGCTGTTGTGGATCGGGGGTCGATGGCTGGTGACGGAGCACTGGGGCATCGAGGTCGCCTTCGGCGAGGACTTGTATGGCTTCGTGTCGCCCGACTTCACCGCGTGGCTCGGCTGCGCGTGGCTACCGGGGGCGGCGCCCTGAGACGGAATTCCCCCGCCATGGTTTACATAACATATCTTATCGGAATACAAAACAGGGGTTCCAGGGGATGGCGTGCGCGCCTTGTCGCCAGCAGTCGCTAGCTTCCGGTCCGTGACGCCAGTGCCCCTGCGCACCGCCCTTCGCTTGTGCGCGCTCGCCGGCTACCGCGGGCTGCAAGCTCAGTTCGCGCTCGTGCTCGCGCAAGGACTGTTGCCCGTGCTGGGCCTGTTCGCGATGCAATGGCTCGTCGACGCCGTCGCCGCAGGTCTGTCGGGTCGGCTGACCGCCGAGGCCGCGTTCGCCGATGCCGCGACCGCGATCGGCATCGCTGCCGGGGTGGCACTGGCCGGCAACGTCGTGCGCAGCATCCACGCCGTGGTCGGTGAAACGTTCGGCCGATGCCTCAGTGACGCCTGTGCGGCCCGACTCCAGGAACATGCCGCGAGCCTCGATCTCGCCGAGTTCGACCGCGCCGCGTTCCACGACCTGCTGCACCGCGCCGGCACCGAAGCGAGCCAACGCCCCGTGCGGCTCGTGCAGGATCTCATGGCACTTGGCACAGCGTTGGTCTCGCTGGTCGCGATGGCGGGTTTGCTGGCGCGCATCGAACTGTGGCTGCCACTCGTCGTCGCCGCCGCGGCCGTGCCGATCGCGTGGGCCAGGGCCCGCCATGCGCGGCTGCGGTTCCAGTGGCACGAGCAGCATCCACACGAGCAGCGCGAAGTCGGCTACCTCGGTGCTGTGCTGACGGGGCGCGCCTCGGCAAAGGACCTGCGCGCGTTGCGCCTGCAGCGCCCGTTCGCCGAACGCCTCGCTACCGTGCGTGCGACGCTGCGGGCTTCGCTGCAAGCCCTCGCGTTGGGTCGCAGCCGCGATGAACTGCTCGTGCACACGGTGGCCGGCGTCGGGCTGTTCGGTGCGTACCTCTACCTCGGGCACGTGGCACTGCTCGGTGGACTCTCGATCGGCGGCCTCGTGCTGCATGCGCAAGCGGCCCAGCGCGCGCAGAGCGGTGTGCGCGATCTGCTCGGGGCGCTGGCTGGCGTCGCCGAAGACCGGCTGTTCCTGCGTCCGCTCGTCGAGTTCCTGGCACTCGAG
>JAYUCN010000659.1:0-3766 GCA_043740335.1 Planctomycetota bacterium | reverse complement strand
GTCTGGCGGGAGCAGAGCGGTTTCGGCCCGTGCGGCATCGTCTATTGCGAAGCTGCCGTCTACATGTTCGATGACCGTGAGGTGGCGCTCGTGATCGAGATGCCGCTCGAGACCGAGAAGCCCGGCGTCCCGAAGAGCAAGTGGAAGGGCATCATCGATCGCATGATCCCGAGCGGCAAGGCGCTCGATGCCGCGGCCGCGGACGGCGACCCCGACAAGAAGCGCGACCAGTACGCGAACACGCCCGAAAAGCAGGCGGCGCTGGCCGAGGCGAAGAAGAACATCCAGGGCCTGAAGGGCTGGGACTACTTCACGCAGCCGAACTACATCGTCATCTACTCGTGGGACTTCGAGAAGCCCGACGAGAAATCGAAGGCGAAGAAGGAGTCGGAGTTCTATGTGTCTCGGCTCGAGAAGATGCGCGAGCTGTACCTCACCGCCTATCCACTCGACGCGACCGGCACGAAGGCGATCATGCCCGACCCCAAGTCGATCCCGACGATCGGCGCGCCGGTCACGGGCGTGGCGACGGTGCCGACACCGAAGACGGCGGCCGCCGATGCCGAGGGCGAGGATGCAGCACCCGCGGAGAAGCTCGGGGTCCAGCCGTACTCCGTGTTCCGCCTGTGCGCCGCCTACGACCAGTTCCAGAAGTACGGGCAATCACCTGCCGGTGTGGTCGGCTGGTATTCCCCGGCGAGCAAGGAGCTCGTCGTGTTCCTGGGCGGCGACAAGATGATGGGCAGCGGGGCGACGGAGACCGTCGCCTACCACGAGGGCTTCCACCAGTACGCCGACTTCTACTTCCACCATCCCGACAGCAAGAAGCACGGCACGCTGCAGCGTTGGTTCGACGAAGGCCACGGCGACTACTTCGGTTCGTTCCGCTGGGGCCAGTCGGGCTGGAAGTACGTGGGCAGCAAGATGCGCTACGACGACTGCAAGCAGATGGTGCGCACGGGCGATTACGTGCCGTGGAAGGACCTCGTGCATTGGCCCCAGCAGCGCTTCTACACGGATCGGCCGTCCTACCGCTACGCGCAGGCCTTCTCGATGATCGACTTCCTGCGGCGCGGCGAGAAGGAGCGCGGCTGGCAGGCGCGGTGGGGCGAGATCCTCGACATGTATCGCAAGGTCATGCTCGTGCACGGCGACAGCAAGCTCGCCGTCGACACGGCGTTCCGGGACTTCAAGGACGAGGACTGGAAGGCGCTCGAAGACGCGTGGAAGGCCTGGGTCGGCGGGGCCAAGTTCACGAACGGGCAGTAGGTGGGTCCGTCGATCATTCATTCGGCAATCGACGGCGGCGCACGCTCATTGGTTCGACGACCGTCATGTGGCGGCGCAGCCCCTCGCCGAACTGGTGGACGACTGCCACGACACGCTTCGCCTGATCGCCGCACGGAATCGTGGCAGGCGGACCAGAAGGATCCCTTGCTTCGCCTGCTGTTGCAGGAACGCCAGATGTGCGAAGTCCTTGTCGTTGGTGACGAGCACGAACCCACCCTGCTCGGCCCGCGTCAAGACGTGTGCATCGGGGGCCCCGGGATCGATCTCGGTGATTGCGATGACATCATGCCCCGCGGCCCGCAGACAATCGATCACCTGCGCCTCGACACTCTCGTCGCCGAGCAACCGCATCAGCTCGCTTGCGTGAGGGCAACACGTCGTCCGTCGACAACATCTGCCGAGCGAACGCAACGGCGGCAAGCACGTCGGCCCGCGCGAGCCGCGGGTAGTCCTTCAGGATCTCGTCGATGGAGATGTCTGCGGCGATCTTCTCGAGCAGGACTCCACCGTGATCCGGGTGCCCCGAATGACTGGCTTTCCCATCATGACGGCGGGATCAATTGCAATTCGCTTGCCGAGTGCCAGAGACTTCGACTTCTTGGGCATGACGCAATGCTACCCCGGAAGTGACGGAATGGACCGAGGACCAGCGGATGGCAGCGACCGCCAGATGCGTGGCTCCTGCACAAGCTGCTCGGGACGAGACCGCACGCTCGAGGACGCGTGGAAGGCCTTGGGTCGGCGGGGCCAGGTTCACGAACGGGCAGTAGTGGTCGTGCCTACTGCTGCACAGGCATTGGCACGAGCGTGCTCATGTGCCAGTGGGCCAGCGCCGGGCCGTTCATGAAGAGTGCCTGCGTCCAGATCGTGGAGCCGATCAGCGATGGGTTGTTGGGGCAGAGGTAGCGCACGGTCGAGTACCCCGGGGTCGCCGGGATCGCAGTCGCCGAATGAACGAACATGTTCGCCGGGTCGAGCCTCAGCGTGCCGAAGGGACCCAGTCCGATCGGTGAGGGTGCGAGTCCCGTGGCGACCAGCAGCACAGCCAGCGGCGTCCATCCGGCGAGGTTCGTGCGGGCGTACAGTCGCAGTTCGCCATGGAAGCCCGTGCGCGGTGGCAGCGCGTTCTCGAGCTGGCGGTGCAGATTGCGCGCATAGGCGAGCCAGTCCGGGTCGCCGTCGTCGTCGATGTCGCGGCGGAACACGTCCTTGCTGGAATGCTCGACATATGCCCAGCCGCCCGAAATGGTGAAGTTGCCGAGGCCGTCGTTGGCCAGCCATTGGCCGCCGAAGTTCAGGTCGAGGTCGCCATCGACATCGAAGTCCGCGGCCTGCGGATAGACCGAGGACGTGAGTGCCGGAATCTGCGCGCTGGCATCGACGAAGAAGCCGTTGTCGTTGCGCAATAGACGTGCGGTGCCGACTCCGAGCACGAGGTCCTCGTCGTGGTCGCCATCGACGTCGATGGCCAGGATGTTCCAGGCGCCCACGCCCGTCGGCAACCGCGACGCCGTCACATCGGTGAAGTGCGCAGTGCCGTCGTTGGCAAACAGTCGGACCGGACCGGGGTAGTTCGTGGTCGCGAGGTCGAGGTCGCCATCGCCGTCGAAGTCGAGGCCCACGGCGTCCTGGGTATCGTCGGGATCGGTGATGTGGCCGACACCCGCTTCGACAAACACGCCTGCACCGTTGTTGAGTAGCAGTGAGTCCTGCGAACTGGCCGGGTACTGCGGACCGCGGCCGATGAAGAGATCGATGTCGCCATCCAGGTCGTAGTCGCCAGGTACCACAGCAACGATCGGCATGCTCAATCCCGGACCTGGCCCAGGCGGCAGCGAGGTGGCGCTGACGTCGGTGAAGACGCCGCCGCCGTCGTTGCGGAACATCTGGTTGCCGGCGAACACGTCCTCGTCGCCGTCGCCATCGATGTCGAGTGTTGCGATCCAGCCGGGAGGAGTAGTCGAGATCACGCTGGCGAACAGGAACTGGCCAGCGCCGTCGTTGCGCCACCAACCGAGCAGGTTGCTGTTCGTCAAGCCGAGCACGTCGACGTATCCGTCGCCGTCGAGGTCGACGGCGCGGCCGCGACTCGGTCCCACGTACCGTGGTTCGAGACGCGCGAAGTGACCGCTGCCGTCGTTGTGCAGGAGCCCGGAGGTGTCGAGATACAGATCCTGGTCGCCGTCGCCGTCGCTGTCGAGGAAGGCGGCGCTGACGAATGCCGCAGTGACACCAGGGAGGTGGGATGCCGTGACGTCCGTGAAGGTCATGCCGGGGTCGTGGCGCCAGAGCTTCGTGGCCTGGGGTTGACCGTAGTTGCCGAACGAGATCACGATGTCGAGATCGCCATCCCCGTCGATGTCACCGAACTCGGTTCTGGTCGCATTGGCTGGGCTCGCCGGGCCACCCAATGAGGTGAACGCGCCGCTGCCGTCGTTGCGCAGGATCCGGACCTCGTCGGCACGGACAGCGGCGT
>JAYUCN010000658.1:0-3779 GCA_043740335.1 Planctomycetota bacterium | reverse complement strand
CACCTATGCCGGCCTGACCTTGCCGGTCGACCTCAGTGTGTTGGGCCTACAAGGCTGCAACGCCTATGTGGGACCGCAGGCGTCCTACTGGCGCATCCTCGGCACCACCGGTATCGACCGCGGCTACGCCGCCGTCGACTTCCCCTTCCAGCTCACCGCTGCCGCGATCGGCATTTCCATCGTCGCGCAGTGGCTCGTCTTCGACCCGACGACGCTCGCCTATGCCGCGACCGCCAAGCACGAACTGCGCGGGCAGTAGTCGATGCGACTGACTCGCGTTTTCTTCGAGCTGGCGATCACTCGACGGCTAGGACGTCAAGGCAAACTCTTGAGTCATGCGGACCCTCGACGAACGGCTCAGCCATCTGCTCGATGTCGTGCCTGCCGACTGGGCCCCCACCTCGCTGCGCGCAGCGGCCGTGTTGTGTCCGATCATGCAGCACGCCGGCGCAGACCATCTGCTGTTCGCGGTGCGGCCGGAAGGCCTGGGGCAGCACGGCGGACAGATCGGCTTTCCGGGCGGCATGCGCACGGGCGACGAAGATCCCGTCGCGTGTGCGCTGCGCGAATGCGAAGAGGAGATCGGTGTGCCGGCGATGGCGATCAGGGTGCTCGGTGGGCTGCCGCCGCGTGAGAGTTCGTCGGGCATCCTCGTGCACTGCCTTGTCGGCCGTCTGGCACCTGTGCCGCTCAAATCTGATGCGCGCGAGGTCGTGCGCGTGCTGCACCTTCCGCTGCGCGAACTGCGCGATGAAACGCGCTGGCAAGAACGTACGCCGCCGAAGTCGGCGACGGGCTACCAGCCGCGCACGAGCCCACACTTCGAGTTCGGCGACGATCTGCTCTGGGGTCTCACGGCGCGCTTCGTGCGCGATCTCGTCGCACGACTGGCGTGACTCGTCAGGGCGCAGGCGGGACGGGCACGCGCTCGAGGAAGCGTTCGAAGCCGATCTCTCGGCAAAGTTCGGCGAGGTCCGGTCGCAGACCACGCCACTGAAGGTCGTCGAGCGATTCGGCGAGTGGTACGTCCGTTCGCAGCGTCGCGAGGCGACGGTAGAGAAACGCATCGTCGCGGTGTTCGGCGAGGCTCACCGCCAGCGCGTCGGCGCCGCGCACGGCAACCTGCCAGTCGCGGGCATGCACGGGAATCGCTTCAAGGTGCCCGTAGTGCGCGAGCACGGTTGCGGCCGACTTGCCGCCCCAACGCGTCACGCCGGGAATGCCGTCCTGTTCATCGCCAACGAGTGCGAGCAAGTCCGGGATCGACGCTGGCGACACACCGAACTTGGCGCGCACGCCTGCTTCGTCAAGGGCCTGCTTCTTGCGCCGGTCGAAACCGACGACGCGTTCGCCTTGCACCATCTGTGCTAGATCCTTGTCGGGCGTGCAGATCCACACCTTCTCGACGCGCGGGTCGGCACCGTAGCGCACGACTCCCGTGGCGAGCGCATCGTCGGCCTCGAACTCCACCATCGACCACACCGTGAGCCCGAGTGCGTGCGCCGCACGTTCCGCGAGTGGGAACTGCGCCCACAGCGGTGGATCGATGCCTTCGCCCGTTTTGTAGCCGGCGAACAGTTCGTTGCGGAACGACTCGATCACCGTGTCGAAAGCAATGGCAACGTGCGTGACGCCGGGTTCACGCAGCAGCGAGCCGAGACTCGCGAGCAGACCGCGCACGGCGCCGACCTCGCGGCCGTCGAGTGCCGTCGCGGGAGGTGCGCCGTAGTAGCTGCGGAACAGTTCGTAGGTGCCATCGACGAGGTGAACGTGCACGGCGTCACCGCTACCCGCGCAGCTCGCCGCCGATCGTACTCGCCTGCTCGCGCACCTTGCCGAGGTACTTGCCCTCGTCTTCATCCGTGAGCGTGCGGTCGTCGGCCCCGAGTGTCACCGTGAAGTTCAAACTCTTCTTGCCGGCCGGCAACCGTTCGCCGCGATAGACCTCGAACAGCCGCACGTCGCGCACGAGCTTCCGGCCCACGGTGCGCAGGAACTCACCCACCGCCGCCACCTGCGTCATTTCATCGACGAGCAACGCCACATCGACGGGCAGCACCGGGAACGTCGGCACCGGCACGTACCGCGCGATCTTCCTCCCGTTCGCGAGCAGGGCGCGCACATCGAGGCACGCGATCGCCGTGGTCGCCGGCAGGTTCATCGCGCGCGCGATGCCAGGATGCAGGTGCGCCACGTAACCGACCGGCGAACCGTCGCGGTCGATCGCCACCGTGCGCGACGGATGCACCCACGGTTGGTCCTTGCCGTGCCAGACGCGCTGCATCACGGCGGGGTAACCCAGCCGCAGCAGCAGCACCGCGATCGCTTCGCGCAGTTCCCCGTACGGATGCACCCCCTCGCGGCGCGCCACCACGAACGCCAGCTCGCGCACTTCGTGCGGCAGCTTGTGCTCGCCGACCATCTCGCTGTGGTAGCCCTTGCCGTGTTCGCAGAGGCGCACCTCGGCATGCTGGCGCAGGTTCGCTGCTACGCTCGACAACAGGCTCGGCATCACGTGCCGACGGATGCGTGTCTGCTCGGGCGCCACCGGGTTTGCCACCTGCACGTAGTCGTGCGCGAGCGCATCGCAGGCGGTCAGCACCGCATCGGGCACGAACGTGTAATTGTAGACCTCGCTGCAGCCGTGGTCGAGACACGCGACCTCGAGCAGGCGCCGCACGAGGAACAGCTCGTCGTTGCGCGGCGGCGGTTCGATCGTGCCGTGCAGCGGCCGTTCCGGAATGTTGTCGTAACGGAACATGCGGCCGACCTCCTCGATGAGGTCGTCCTCGATCGCGATGTCCTTCGTCGCACGGAAGCTCGGCACCGTCACGTCGAAGCCGACCGGCGTGATGGCGACACCGAACTGCAGCGAGGTCAGGATGCCCGCCACCTTGCCGTCCTCGAGCGGCAGCCCGAGCTTCAAGTGCAGCCGCGCCCGGCGCAGCGTGATGCGCTTGCTCTCGTAGTGGAACCCCGCCGGGTCGACGAGCGGGCCCGCGGCCTTCGCCGTCGCACAGTTCTTCTGCAGCAACTGCAGGAAGACGTGCACCGCGAGCTCGGCATTGGCAGGATCCTGCGCCTTCTCGAAGCGCGCGCTCGCATCGCTGCGCAGCCCGAGGCGCATGCTCGTGCGCCGGATCGTCGACGCATGGAAGTTCGCCGACTCGAGGAACAGGCTCGTCGTCGTCGGGCCGACCATCGTGCCCGCCCCACCCATGATGCCCGCGAGCGCCTCGGGCTTGCCGCCGGCGGGCTTGTCGCCCGAGCAGATCAGCAGGTCCTGCTCGGTCAGCCTGCGCGACTGCCCATCGAGCGTCGTCATCGCCTCGCCGTTCTTCGCGCGCCGCACGCGCACGGGACCACTGCCGATGTGCGTCGCGTCGAACGCGTGCATCGGCTGGCCGAGGTCGAGCATCACGTAGTTCGTGAGGTCGACGGGCAGGTTGATCGCGCGCTGGCCGACGGCCGCGAGTTGCCAGCGCAGTTCGTTCGGCGACGGCCCGGACAAGACCCCGTCGATGACGAGCCCGCAGTAGCGCGGGCACGCGGTGCGGTCCTCGATCACGACGTCGACTTTCCTGCCGCTCGTCGGCAATGCCTGCGGCACCACGGCGGGTGCGAGTGGGCGGCCGTAGATCGCCGCGAGTTCGCGCGCAAAACCGTAGTGGCCCCAGAGGTCGGGGCGGTGGTTCACCGACTTGTTGTCGATCTCGAACACCCAGTCCTGCACGGGGGCGACATCGACGAAGCGCGCGCCGATCGGCGCGTCGGCGGCG
>JAYUCN010000657.1:0-9212 GCA_043740335.1 Planctomycetota bacterium | reverse complement strand
CGTCGACAAGGCGAAACAGCCGACGGCGTGCCCCGCCTGCCGCGCGGAAGGTGCTTGGAAGTGCGGCGTGTGCAACGGCACGCGGCTCGTGGAGGTCGCTGCCCTCAAGCCATCGCTGAAGGACGCCAACGCCGCCACGCTGCAGAAGGCGATCGCGACCACCGATCAGGCGCTCAAGGGCCTCGAGGTGATCACGCCGGCGGGCGGCGACAAGGCGCGCAAGGAGGTCAAGGCGATCGCGAAGGTGTTCGAGGGTGCACAGGGAGTGCATGCGGCCATCAGGCGCACGCCCAAGGTGCTCGAGGACTATCTGGGCAAGGTGTATGCCGGGTCGCAGTTCCAGGGCCACGAGGAGCACGAGGCCGAGGCGATGACCCTCGTCAAGGACAACGCTGCGTACTACTTGAAGCACCAGAAGCGCATGATGGAACTCTGCCTGAAGCGCGCCGAGGCGAACGAGAAGCTCGCCGCCGAGAACAAGGGCAAGTGATGTTGCCCTCGCCGTCTGGTCTTGCCTACGCGTGCACGCTGCTGTTGCCGACGCTGCTCTGCCGCGCGGAGCTTCCTGCTCAAGCCGCCGCATCCGTCGAGCCGGTCGTGCACCGCGAACGTGTTCCGAACGGCGGCATCCAGCCGCAGCTCGCGCGCGGCGCCGACGGCACGCTGCACCTCGTGTACTTCACGGGCGACGCCGCGGCGGGTGATCTGTGCTATTGCCGGCGCGGGCCGAACGAGATCCGCTTCGCGCCGGCGATCCGCGTCAACAGCGAACCGGCGAGTGCGGTCGCAGTGGGCACGATCCGCGGCGCCCAGGTGGCGCTAGGCAAGGACGACTGCATCCACGTGGTGTGGAACGGTTCCGACCGGAGCTTGCCCCGTGGGCCGAAGGGGGAAGCGCCGGTGCTCTACACGCACCTCGCCGCCGGCGGCGCCTTCGTGCCGCAGCGCAACGTCGGTGGCAAGGTCACGAACCTCGACGGCGGCGCGTGCATCGCCGCGGACCGGACCGGACACGTCTACGTCGCCTGGCACGCCGGGGAGAGCGAAGAGACGCGGCGCGTGTGGGTGGCCCGCTCCGACGACGGTGGTGCGACCTTCGCCGCGGCACGCGCGATCGACAAGGACCGCGTCGGGGCGTGTGCTTGCTGCGGCATGTACGGTTTCGCCGCTGGGGACGGCGAGATCCAGTTCCTGTACCGGGCGGCGCGCGACAAGGTGCACCGCGACATCTACCTGCTCGCGTCGGCCGACGGCACCGACTGGAAGAGCCGCAAGCTGGACCCGTGGGAAGGCAAGACCTGCCCGATGAGCAGCGCCGCCATCGAACACGCACCTGGCGGCGACTGGGCGGCGTGGGAGACCGGCGCGCAGGTGTGCTTTGCTCAGCTCGGCGAGAAGAACCGCAAGGGCGGAGCCGCATCGCCGCCCGGCGAGGGCAATGGCCGCAAGCACCCGCGCCTGGCGGCGAATGCTGCTGGCCAGGTGCTGCTCGTCTGGACCGAAGGCACCGGGTGGAAGCGCGGCGGTCGCCTGGCCTGGCAACTGTACGACGCGGTGGGCATCGCGCTGCCGACGAAGGGCGAGACCGACGGCATCCCGATGTGGAGCTTCGCCGCGGCGGCGGCGCTGCCCAACGGCGACTTCCTCGTGCTGCACTGACGACCCACGTCGCAGCAACGCGCGACTGACGGCGCGCCAGGGTCTGCGGTAGGCTGCCGCGGATGCGTTGCCGCAACTTCCTCCCGCCACTGTGTGTGTGGGTCGTCACCACCCTGCCCGCCCAGGGCGTCGTCAACTCCTCCCTGCTGAAGGCTCCGGTCGACGATGCGCAAGCACTCGCGGCCCGACGCTCGCTGCCGGCGGCGCTCGTCCAGAAGGCGAGTGCGGCGGTCGTCTGGGTGTCGGTCGAGGTCGATGGAACGCGGGGCAAGTTCACGATCGAGCGCCCCAGCTCGGGCGTGGTCGTGGACGGCAGTGGCCTCGTCTTGACATGGAAGCACCTCGTGCAGGAAGTCATCGGGGCTTTGGACAAGCACCTGTTCGTGCTGTTGAACGACGCGGCGAACACGCGTTTGCCAGCGATCATCGAACGACTCGACGAGGCGACGGGGCTTGCGCTGTTGCGCGTCGCACCACCCGCGGCCGGGTTGCCGTGCATCGAGGTCGGCGCCGACCGCCCCCTGGCCGGTGAGCCCGTCGTCGTGCTGGCGCGCCCGGAGGGCAAGGACATGCAGGCCTTCGCGGGGGTCGCGAGTCCTTCGCTGGCCGACGTCACGCATCACGGGGTGACGTTGGCGGCGGCCGACGCGTTCATGACGGACTCGCGCAACGACGAACGCTGCGACGGCGCGCCGGTCGTCGACGGCCAGGGCCGCCTGCTCGGCCTCTACGCCGCCGAGCACGTGCAGCGCGACAAGAGCGAACCGACGCTCGAGGATCTGCAGCAGCCGAGCTTCGGCCTGGTGCTGCCGGCCGGCATGGTGCGCAAGGCGTTCGGCAAGGAGTTCGCGGCGGTCACGGTCAAGAACACGACGCTGCAGCAGGCACCGGCCGCGAGTCCGTCGATGACCGCGAGGGCCGTGCAGCGCGTCGCCCCCGCGGTCGTCTCGGTGTGGGCGCGTGAAGGCGATTGGCCACAGCTCGGGTCCCGCGACCCCGGCGGTGTGCAACGCCGCGATGGACTCGGATCGGGCGTCGTGCTGAGCCGGAAGGGACTCGTCGTCGCCGATGCAAATGTCTGCAAGCAAGGCTCGACGCGTATCCGCACGCTCGACGGTTGCACGTTCCCGGCCAAAGTGCTGAAGACGAACCTGGGTAGCAATCTGGCGCTGCTCGCTGTCGAGTTGCCGGCGGGCACGAACCTGATGGCCGCAGATTGCGATCCCGACGACGACGCGATCCTCGGCGAGACCGTGCTCGCGGTCGGCAATCCGATCGGTACGCAGGTCGTCGTCACCGCGGGTGTGGTGTCGGCGCGCCGCGACCGCGAAGGGGGCCGCATCCAGGCCGATGCCAATCTCGGCAACCAGAACGGTGGTGGCGCCATCGTCGACGTGACGGGGAGGGTGCTCGGCATCGGCGATGCCGGCGCGATCGATCCCATCGAGATGGCGTTTCTGATGCGGGGCGATCGCATCTCGACCGAGACGAATCTCTCGACATTCGTCGGCATCGCTCGCGTGCGCCGGTTGTTCGCGACCGAACTCGAAGCTGGTGCTGACGCCGGCGAGTCGATTCGCGCGCCGGCTCGCGTGTCGGCCGCCGACCGCAAGCAGCGCGACAGTGCGCTCTGCGCGATGGTCGCGAAGGCGAGCGGGGCCATGCTCAACATCTACATCGCCAGGAACGTCGCCAAGGTGAACGAGGACGACCCGTTCGCGTCGATGGCGAAGCCCGAGCTCGTGCCGCTGAGCCTGGGGTCGGGCGTCATCATCGATCGCTCGGGCCTCGCGATCAGCAACTGGCACGTCGTCGACGACGCCACGAACCCCGACGGTTCGATGCGCAAGGACCACGTCGTCACCGCGAGGGTGTTCGGCGGCAAGGAGTATCCCGTGCGCGTGCTCAGCATCTCGCGCGAGGACGATCTGTCGCTGCTGCAGCTCGTGCTCGAGCCCGGCGAGGAAGTTCACGCCGTCGATCTGGGCAGTTCGGACGCGCTCGCGATCGGCGAGAACGTCGCCGCGATCGGCAACCCGCACGGCCGCGCCAACACGATCACCTTCGGCGTCGTGTCGGCCATGGGCCAGGGCATTCACGTCAAGGGCCGCTGGGCCAAGATGGAACACCTCATCGAGACCGATGCGGCGATCAACGGCGGCAACAGTGGCGGGGCCTTGCTCGACCTGAACGGGCGGCTGGTCGGCATCAACAGTGCTGGCGGCGGCACCTTCAACAACAAGGGCTACGCGATCGCGGTCGACCACGTGCGGCGCCAGGTGATCGGACTGCTGTTCGCGGCCTACAAGCTGCGCAGTCCGGAACTCGGCCTGCGCGTGCTCGACGACGAAGGCAAGGTGCTCGTCATGGACGTGGACGAGCGCGGCCCCGCGGCGAAGGCCGGTGTGAAGTCGGGCGATCGCGTGCTCGATCTCGGCGGCGTGCCGATCACGTGGAGTCCCGGCTTCGCGATGGAATTGCTGAAGCGGTCAGCCGGCGTCGACGTCGGGTTGCGCGTCGAGCGCGAGGGCAAGGAACGCACGTTCCAGATCGCGCCGTTGCCGTGCGAGGTCTGGTCGGTGATCCGGCAGTCGGGATTGCAGTGCCGAGACTTCGCCTACGCCGAGGCTCCAGAACGCGCGCGCGCTGCCGCGATCGCCCTGCATCGGCAGTTCACGGGCGATGCGACCGGCGAGCCGACGCAGATTCCCGCGACGTTCGTTGTCGTCGAACGCGTGTTCCCACACGAGCAGCCAGAAGGAACGGATGTCGCCGCTGGCGACCTGATCCTCGCCGTCGAACTGGTGAACCGCGACGGTGGCAATCCGGTGCTCCTGCGCTTCGCCGACGTCGCGGCCCTGCGGGACATGTGGAACGAACGCGAGCTCGGTTCCTACGAGGGGGAACTCTGGCAGTGCTGGATCGCGCACGGCACCGAGGTGCGCCGGGTCGAGATCAGGAGCAAGCGCCTGTTCTGGTGAGCGGCGCCGGCGACCTGCGCCTCACTTGGACGAGAACGCGCCCTTCAGTGACTGTTGCTTGTCGCCTGCCATCCAGCTCCACGCGAAGCTGATCTTGCCCTTCGGCAGCGGGTCGAACGGCCAGAACGTCACCAGCCCCGGCGCCGTGGTCGTGCGCACTTCGCCGTCGTCGAAGAGGTAGTCCCCATCGATCTTCTCGCCCTTCGGGCCTGCCACGCTGCAGACCACTGCTTTGCGGTTGTCGATGGCGCCCGTGCTGCCGAAGTGCAGGGTCAGCGGGAAGCCGATCACCTTCTTGCCTTCGCGCTCGTGCTTCTTCTGCAACGCCATGACTTCTGGTCCGAGGTCGGCAACCGCGACTTCGCCGTCGAAGATGAGGTTGGTGTCGTTGCGCGGGGGGTAGCAGTCGACTCCCTCGCTGGCCTTGGCCTTGCCGATCCCGCTCGTGGCGTTGATGACGAGGATGTCGCCCTCGAGGAACATCCCGATCGTCAGGATCGTGTGGCTCATCAAGGCGTCGCGATAGCCGGGCAGGTAGAGCCACTTCTCGAACATCTTCTTGGCGCTCGAGATGTTGGCCCCCGTTTGCACCACCGCCATCTGCGCGAACAAGCTGCCGATGTAGCTGCCGCCGAGCTCCACCTGTTCCGTGTGCATGGACGCGGGGTCGCGCAGGTCCTTGTTCTTCTTCAGGTACTCCGCATGGTCCTTGCAGCGCGCGGAGTAGTTCAGCGACCACGTGACCGGCGTCTTGCCGAGCGCCTTGCGTGCCGCATTGAAGGCCTCGAGCCACTTGTCGACGCCCTTGCTGATCGCGCTCAGCGGCGGCGTGTTGTTCTGGATCGACTTCAGCATGGGTGAGGCTCCGGTCCAGAAGTCCCCCCATTCCTTGTCGAGCTCCGCGATCGTCACGTGGTGCTTCTCCTCGAAGCGCTGCTCGAACTCGGCGGGCTGCTTGTTGTGCTGGCTCTTCAACTGCAGCGAGATCTGGTCCATCGTGCGCAGCATCTCCGGATCGCGGCGCATCATGTAGTCGCAGAACGACCACGCCTTGATGCGCTCTTCGTTCGGGAAGGCCGCAGCGTCGCAGAACGCCAGTCTGTTGGCGAGCACGCCGCCCGTCAGGCTCCATGCCTGTTCCAGGCTCAGGTTCTTCCAGACGTCGAAATCGGGGGACTGGTACTCACGATCCTCTTCGCTCGCGGACGTGCCCTGCTGCTTCTTGAGGTCCACCGCGAACAACCGGTTGTTGTTGAAGATCATGCCGACGAACGTGTGGCCGATGCCCTCGCGGAAGGCATCCGAACCGAATCCGGCATAGCCTCTCGCGACGTTGCGCACGCAGGAGTCGAACAGGACCTGCACGCCCGATGTCGCGGCAACCGCCGTGTTGCCGATGCCGCTGGTCGAGGTGTGTTCGAGCTTCCATTCGAGATCGGGCACGTTGTTCGCCTTCAGGATCTGTTGGTAGGTCTCCTTGTTGACGAAGCACGCCCAGTCGCCGCTCTTCCAGGCGGCATCGTCGACTTGCCACGGAAACGCCACCTTGCAGACCTGCAGCGTGCGCTCGGCCCAGCCCAGTGCTTCCAGCAGGTTCTCCTCCTCATCGGCGTCACCGTGCAACGTGAAGTGGTCCGACTGTACCGTGATGTACTTGACTTGCGCGCGATCGACCGCGGCACACGCGATCCCTTCCACCTTCTTGACCACGTAGTCGACCTTCGACTGCTCCGCGACGGCCTTCTCGATCGCCTTGCTGCGGTCGAAGACGGTCGTCTCGAGTTGGGTGCCGCTGAGCCCGACCTCGACGTTCACGAGTGCCTTCTTCGCCTCCGCGTCGTCGTCGACCCAACGCAACAGCGAACGCCAGTGCAAGTCCGCCTTGTCCTTGTTCTCAGCTTTGGTCCACTTTTCGGCCTGTGCGCGTTCTGCGTTGGCCAGTTCCTTCTTCAACGCCTCGTAGCTGCTCTTCAGTGGCTGGCCCTCGGAACCGCTGCCGGTGTCCGCCGTCGGATAGGGGCGCTTGGGGTCGGGATTCCAGCTCGAGCCGATCTTGACGTAGCCAAGGGCCGTCCACGCCTCTGCATTGTCTCGGTCGTAGAGCTTGATCGTCTGCATCCAGACGACCTTCGCGATGCGCGGGAAGCCCTTGTCGAAGGCTTTCTTCGCGAACGCGTTCAGGGCCTTGGACTGGTGTTGGTTGAAGGCGGCTTCTTCGTTCGCGCCGGGGCATGGGCGAGCAGAGAGAGGGCGCAGACAGCGGACAGGAACGAACGTTGGATCATGAGGTCGCGGCGGTGCGGTTGCTTCGGCGACGGCAGTCTAACGAGCTGGCCGGCGGCCCGCATCGGCGTCGACGACGCGCCTTCATTCCGTTTGGAGCGAGCCGGGTCCGACGCCATACTGCTTCGCCCTCACGGTCGGTCCGAACACAACCAGCGCCACGGAACGGCATCTGCAGCACGGATGAGCAAGGTCTACGACATCGGCATTCTCCCTGGCGACGGCATCGGCACCGAAGTCGTCAACGAGGCCCAGAAGGTCCTCGACGCGATCCAGTCCATCTACGGTTTCCAGACGCGGCGCGAACACCTGCCCTACGGGGCGGAGCATTTCCTGAAGACCGGCGAGACGATGCCGGACGTCGCCTTCGACCGCATCCGCCAGCTGCATGCGGTGCTGTTCGGTGCCATTGGCGATCCGCGCATCGAGGTCGGCAAGCTCGAGTTCGCGATCATCGCGGGCCTGCGCCACAAGCTCGACCTCTACGTGAACCTGCGCCCGGTCAAGCTCTACCACGAGGCGCTGTGCCCGCTGAAAGGCAAGACGCCGCAGGACATCGACATCCTGTTCCTGCGCGAGAACACCGAAGACGCCTACGCGGGTATCTTCGGCTTCACGAAGAAGGGCACCGAGCACGAGATCGCGCTCCAGGAGATGGTGTTCACGCGCCGCTGCACCGAACGCATCATCCGCCACGCCTTCGAGCTGGCCAGGAAGCGCGGGCCGAAGCCCGGCAAGGACAAGCCGCTGGTCACGCTCATCGACAAGGCGAACGCCGTGCGCGCGCAGGACCTCTGGACACGCACGTTCGCCGAGGTCGCCAAGGAGTATCCCGGCATCGCCACCGACCACGCCTACATCGACGCGGCATGCATGTGGATGATCAAGAACCCCGAGTGGTTCGATGTCGCGGTCACGACCAACCTGTTCGGCGACATCATCACGGACCTCGGGGCGATGCTGATCGGCGGCATGGGCATCGCGTCGTCGGGCAACATCCACCCCGGCAAGGTGTCGATGTTCGAGGGCATCCACGGCTCGGCCCCGAAGTACAAGGGCACCGACAAGGCGAGCCCGTTGGCGACGATCCTCGCGATGGGCCTCATGCTCGACCACATCGGCGAGGCGGTGGCCGCCAAGGAACTGGAGGCGACGGTGGCGAACCTCATCCAGACCGGCCGCATCCGCAGCCTGCGGGCCGGCGACCATCGCTGCAGCGAACTCGGCACGATGGTGCGCGACGCCCTGCTCGAACGCGTTCGCGTGCACCGCTGACCGATCGGCGCAGAGGCCCTGATCAAACGGCCGGCGGGTCGGTCGGGATGCGCCACGGTGGTGGCAGGGCATGAGTCCGCACTTCGCGCACCTGATCTGCCGCAATCGCTGGCGACGAAGGCGGCTGTGACTCGAGGTCGCCGTAGAACGACGCTTGCTGGCGGGTAGCGAAGCAGTGGTCAGGATCGGAATGGCTCGGCATGGTTCCTCCTTGGGTGGGTTGCCCAGAGGAGTGGGGCATGGGGGGCAGAACGTGCTGCCCAGTCGCCGAAACTGCGGGCACGTGCCCGTTGCTTCGCGCGACCAAAGCGTTACGTGGGGGACCAGATGCATGCGCGTAACCCGCGCCCTATCGTGCTCGGGGTTCCGAGCATTCCGACGACCCGAACACGTTTTGCATTGAGGAGACCCATGAAGATCCGTTTCGCTTCCGCCCTGCTTGCCCTGGCCCTGCCGCTGTTTGCCCAGGACCCTGCCGCCTCGGAGACCGAGGCGGTTTTCTACAAGGCCTTCTACCTCGAGAAGGGGCAGCGCGACTTCGCCGGCGCCATGGCCCTCTACGAGCAGTTCCTGACCAAGGCGCCCGAGCACAAGCTCGCGAAGGAAGCAGCCACGCAGCAGTACGGTCTGCTCGAGCGCACGGGCAAGACCAAGGAGCGCGACGCCTTCAAGGCCAAGTACGAGAAGCTGCTCGGCAACATCGCCCAATTGCCGGGAGTGCCGGCGGGGGATCGTCCCGCTCGCGGCGAGGGTGATCCGCCACGTGGCGATGGCCAGGGCCGGCCGGGTGCAGGTGCCGGCCGACCCGACGCGGCAGCAGTGGCCGCGCGCCTCGCCGACCTCGAGAAGCAGCTCGCCAAGGCCAAGGAGGAAGGCAACGAAGAGCAGGTGAAGAGTCTGACGCAGCAGATCGAGCGCGCGAAGGCAGGCGGCGGCCGCGGCGCCGGTGGCCCGGGTGGCCAAGGCCGCGGTGGGCTCCCGACCAAGAAGCTCGCGGAGATGACCGCGGACGAA
>JAYUCN010000656.1:0-3805 GCA_043740335.1 Planctomycetota bacterium | reverse complement strand
GCGGAAGCGCCGAGCAAGGGCCCCAATGGGCCGTGCGGACCGTGCTCCGAGATCTACTTCGACGTGCGCCCCGGCGAACCGTACCCCGACCAGAAGGGCCTCGAGTCGTTGCCGGAAGGCCGCTTCACGGAGATCGGCAACTGCGTCTTCACGCAGTTCGACCGCCAGTCCGACGGTTCGCTGAAGCCGCTGCCGCAGAAGAACATCGACGTCGGGCTCGGGCTGGAGCGCATCGCCGCGGTGCTGCAGGGAGCGAAGAACAACTTCGAGACGGAGCTGTTCCAGCCCTACCTCGAGCACCTCGGCGCCGCCACGGGCGTACCCTACGGCCGCGATGGCCAGCGCGACATCCGCATGCGCCGCATCGCCGACCACATCCGCGCCATCACGTTCTGCATCGCCGACGGGGCGCTGCCGGGCAACGAGGGCCGCAACTACGTCGTGCGCAAGATCCTGCGCCGCGCCGCGCGCGATGGCTACGAACTCGGCCTGCACCGGGCTTTCCTGTTCGACATGGTCGACGTAGTCGGCCGCCTCATGGGCGACCAGTATCCCGAGGTGCGCGAGAGTGCGGGCCAGTGCCGCGCCGTCATCAAGGGCGAAGAAGAGAACTTCCTCCAGGTCTACCGCCAGGGCTTGGTGCGCCTCGACGAGTTCCTCGGAACCGCGAAGAAACCAGTTGCAGGAGCCTTCACCGCCGGCAGCGGCGAGTTCGCGTTCCAGCTGCACGACACCTACGGCTTCCCTGTCGACATCACGCAGAGGGTCATGGAGGAGCGCGGCCACCGGCTCGACGAAGCCGGCTTCGACGCGGCGATGGCGGCGCAGCGCCAGCGCGCGCGCGCGAGCATGGCGACGGCGGATGCGGTGTTCACGGCCAGCGTGGCCGTCAAGCTGCGGGATGCGAAGTGCGCATCGAGCGCGTTCGTCGGCTACACGGAACGGCGCGCCGCGACGAAGTTGCTCGCCCTCGTCGGCGATGGGGACGTGCTGTTGCCGCGCGCGGCGGCGGGCCAGAAGGTGCTCGTGGTCGCGGCCACGACACCCTTCTATGCACAGGGCGGTGGCCAGGTTGGCGACCGCGGTACCGTGCAGACCTCGACGGGCCAGGCACAGATCACCAACACGACGGCACTCGACGCCTTCCACCTGCACCAGGCGATCGTGCAGACCGGCCACCTCGAGCCTGGACAGGCCTGCACACTGCAGGTCGACGAGCTGGCGCGCGCCGCGACCGAACGCAACCACACGGCGACCCATCTGCTGCATGCCGCCTTGAAGAAGGTGCTCGGCAACCACGTCGGCCAGGCCGGGTCCGAAGTGGCGCCCGAGCGGCTGCGCTTCGACTACACGCAGCCGGAGAAGCCGACCGTCGAGCAGTTGCAGAGCGTCGAAGACGAAGTGAACGCGCAGATCCTGCTCGCGAACGACGTGCGGGCCGTCGTGCGGCGGCTCGACGACGCGCGCGCCGACGGCTTTGTCGCCATGTTCGGCGAGAAGTACGGCGAGCAGGTGCGCACGCTGCAGGTCGGCGACTTCAGCAAGGAACTCTGTGGCGGCACGCACGTGCGCAACAGCGGCAACATCGGCTCGTTCCGCATCACCAGCGAGACCGCCGTGGCGGCCGGCACGCGTCGCCTCGAGGCGGTGACGGGAACGGTAGCTCAGGACCTCGCCCGGAAGGACCGCACCTTGCTCGGTGCTCTCGCCACGGCCCTCAAGGTACCCGCGACCAGAGTCGTCGAACGAGTGCAGGAACTCGGCGACGAGCTCAAGAAGCTGCGCCGCGACCTCGAGCAGGCGCGAGCACCCGACCTCGATGCCGAGCTCTCGAAATTGCGTGCCTCGGTGGTCACCAAGGACGGCGTGCACACGGTCGTCTACGAGCGCCCCGGTCTGCAGGTGAAGGACGCGCAGGAGCTGTTGCAGCGCGCCCAGAAGGCCTTGGACCCGATGGTGGGGGTTGTGTTGAGTCCGGTCGACGGCGACGTGCACGTGATCGCCGTGGTCAGTCCGACGCTCGTGTCCCGCATCAAGGCCTCCGACATCGTGAAGGCGCTGGCGACCCTGCTCGGCGGTGGCGGTGGCGGCCGGCCGGAAGCGGCCCAGGGCAAGGGCAAGGATAAGAGCCGCGTGAAGGACGCCGCCGCCGCGGCGGTGACAGCCATGCGGGCCGCCGGCTTGCGCGATTGAGATAGTCCAGATGCCGCGATCGGGGCCGCGTAGCCGCCGTCGTTGACAAGAACCGCCCCGTCCGTAATCTACCCGCCCTTCCAATCGGCAGAGCCTCGCGGGCCAGGTCCGCGTGTGGGTGTCTGCTCGACCGAACGCAGTACCAAACATGGCAAATCCGAAGCGAAAACTGAGTCGTGCGAGCAAAGGTCACCGACGGGCGCACCTCGCCCTGGACCGAACCCAACTGGTGCGCTGCACGCACTGCGGCGCGATGATCCGTCCCCACACCGTGTGCAAGGCCTGCGGGCACTATCGGGGTCGGCACGTGATGCTCGCCGAGAACGGCTGATGAAACGCCGCGGCGCGCCTGCCGCGCACCCGATGGGGGCCAACGCGATCCAGTCGAGACCCGAGTGACCCGGAGGGGCGCTCATCAGGCCGAGACCGACATGCTCCGCGGAGGATTGCGATGACCAAGGTAGTGCTGGATGCGCTCGGCGGCGACCACGCGCCGCAGGAGACCATCGCCGGTGTCGCACTGGCGCTCCAGCGTGGCTACCTCCGCCAGGATCAGATCCTTCTCACTGGGCCGCGCGAGCAGGTCATGCAGGGTCTGCGCGAGCAGGGACTGCCGGCCGATGCCTTCGCGGTGCACGACGCGCCCGATCTGCTGGGCGACGAGTCACCGACCGATGCGATGCGCAAGAAGCCGCGCAACAGCATCGCGGTCGGCATCCAGCTCGTGAAGGAGGGACGTGCGGGCGCATTCGTCAGTGCCGGCTCGACCGGCACCGTCGTGGCGACTGCAACGCTCGGACTGCGCTGCCTCGAAGGCATCCGGCGCCCGGCCATCGGCGCCATCATCGCCGGCGAGAAACACCCGTTCCTCGTGCTCGACGTCGGCGCCAACCCGCAGCCCAAACCCCATCACCTGGCGCAATACGCGCTCATGGGCTCGGCCTACTACAGCGGCACCTTCGGCATCCCGAGTCCGCGCGTCGGTCTTCTGAACATCGGCAGCGAAGAACTCAAGGGCAACCCGCTCGTGCGCGAGGCGCGCGCGCTCATGAAGCAGTTGCCGATCAACTTCCACGGCAACGTCGAAGGGGTCGAGGTCTTCTCGGGGGATTGCCACGTCGTCGTCACCGACGGGTTCACCGGCAACGTGCTGCTGAAAGTCAGCGAAGGTGTCGCCGAGTACCTCTTGCGCACGGTGTTCGGCCTCATGCAGAAGGCGGGGGTGTTGCCGCCGCAGATGAAACTCGTGCAAAGCGAGATCATGCCGAAGGTCGACTTCTCGGAGTATGGCGGTGCCCTGCTGCTCGGCGTCGAGGGCATCGTCACGATCTGCCATGGCCGCTCGCGAGCACCGGCGTTCGCCAACGCGATCCGGTTCGCCTGCCGGGCCATGGACGCCGAGGTCAATCAGCACATCGTCCAGGCGGCGCGCGCGGCGGCCTTGCCCACGGCGGAACCCAACGGATGAGTCACCCCTTGTGGATGGCCATCGTCACCGGAAGCACACCTGCAGTGCGACTGGAGCGTCTGCAATGACTGCCTTGATTCCCGTCGGGATCGCCGGACTCGGTCGTTACGTGCCCGAACGTCGTCTGACCAACCACGACCTCGA
>JAYUCN010000655.1:0-3808 GCA_043740335.1 Planctomycetota bacterium | reverse complement strand
TGGCTCGCCACCCAGATGACGGACGTCGAGACCATGGCTTCGGACATGCCGCGGGTCTGGTTCTTCGCGGGCAGGCGGCCGCCGCCGCCGCGCGAAATCCTGGCTGAGGACCTCCTGCGCTGGGCCGCGGACCCGTCGTGCCGCTTCGTCGCGCTGCGGCAGGGGCGCAGCGATGGGGCGATGGCGGGTCTTGCTCGCGCCGGTTTCGTCGCGGTCGAACTGCCGGTTGCGTTGCGCGCCGTGGTGGGTGCTGAGTCGGTGCAAGTGTGGCGCCGGCCGTAGCTCAAACCGTCGCGCGCCTGGACGGAAACCGGCCGAACCGCCGGCACAGCGCCGGCAACAGCAGGAAATTGAGCAGCGTCGACGACAGCAGCCCGCCCAGGATCACCAGCGCCATCGGACCCTCGATCTCGCGGCCGGCTTCGGCGCGGCCGAGCGCGATCGGCAACAGGCCAAGGGCGGTGACCAGCGCCGTCATGAGAATCGGGCGCGTGCGCTCGGCGACGCCGCGGGCGCAGGTGGCATCGTCCCAGGTGCAGCCCTCCACTGCGACCAGGTGGCGGAAGTGGCTCAGCAACATGATCGAGTTTCGCGCCGTGATGCCGAACAGCGTGACGAAACCGACCGTGGCACCCATCGACAACGGCACGTCCAGGAGCCACAGCAGCCACACGCCGCCGACGAAGGCGAACGGCAGGTTCGCGACCAGGATCGCGGTGTTGCGCAGGTTGCCGGCGGCGACGCCGAGCACCAGGAGTGCCACCAGGGCACACAGCAAGGCATGCAGGAGCAGCTCGCCGCGAGCGCGCGCCGCTTCCGTGGCAGCACCTTCGAACACGAGATAGCTCGGCGGCGGCAACGGCACCGCGGCGGCCACTCGCCGCTCGGCCTCCTCGACCGCGGCGCCGACATCTCGGTCGACCACGTTGCCGGTCACCGTCTGCCGGCGGCGACCGCCCTCGTGCAGGATGACGGAACGGTTGGAGCGCGGCTCGACGAAGGCAAGATCGGCGAGGCGCGCCACGCTGCCGCTCTGCGAGCGCAGCGTGAGATCGCCGATCTGCTCGGGCAGGCGGAGTTGGCCCGGATCGAGCACGACGACCACGTTCTCGGTGCGCATGCCGACGAACACCTGACCGACCCGGCGACCCTGGAGCGCCACTTCGACGTCGTCGAGCACTTCGTTGGGCGTGAAGCCAAGCGCCACCAGCCGGTCGCGGCGCAGGTGCACGTCGTAGCCGGGCAGGCCCGGCTCGGCACCGATGCGCACGTCGACGATGCCGGGCACCGCCGCCAGTGTGCGCGCCGTCTGCCTGGCGGCGACATCGAGCGCGTCGAGGTCGTCGCCGAAGATCGTCACCACCACGTCGGTGGCCTCGCCGCTGACGGACTCGCTGATGCGGTCGCCGAGGAACGTCAGCACCTCGCTCTGGACGGCCGGGATGCCGTCGAGAATGCCGCGGATCGTGTGCTCGACGTCTTCCATCTCGGCGCCCGGGATGGGGTGCAGCTCGACATGGAACTCGCAGCGGTTCGGCCCCCAGGTGTCCTCGCCGAGTTCCGCGCGGCCGATCTGTTGCTCGACCGTGGCGATGCGGTTGTCCTTCAGCAAGTCGTGCGACACGATGCCGCCGAGCCGTCGCATCTCGTCGATCGAGGTGCCAGGTGCTGCAATCAGTTGCAGCACGAAGTGACCTTCGCGGAAGGCCGGCAGGAACTGCACCGCGAGCCGTCCCCACAGCCAGATGCTGCTGCCGAGCAGAGCCAGCATGATCACGAGCAGCAGTGCAAAGTGTCGGTTGGCGACGCGCAGCAGTCCGGCCTGCAAACGCACCGGGCGTGGTGCCTTCGCCGACGGCGGGCGCTTGCCGAAGCACAGCATGCAGAGTGCCGGCGTGATGAGCAGCGCCACGGCGAGCGAACAGAGCACTGCCACGAGGTAGGCGATGCCGAGCGGCGCGAACAGGCGGCCCGTGATGCCGGGCAGCAGCAGCACCGGCACGAACGCCAGCGCGACGATGACGGTCGCGTGCACGACCGCGCTGCGCACCTCGAGCGACGCGAGCACCACGGTGCGCCACGGCTTCCTGCCGCTGCCGCTGGCACCGCAGAGTCGCCTCACCACGTTCTCGACGTCGATGACGGCATCGTCGACGACTTCCCCGATCGCCATCGCCAGACCGCCGAGCGCCATGGTGTCGATGGCGTAGCCCAACCAGCCGAGCACGAGCACGGCACCGAGCAGCGACAGTGGAATCGCCAGCAGAGAGATGGCTACGGCGCGCAGTTCGCGCAGGAACAGGATCAGTACGACGGCCACGAGTGCAGCGCCGAGCCACAGCGAGTGGCTCAGATTGGCGAGCGCCGTCTCGATGAAGGTCGCGGGCCGGTGCAGACGCGGCAGCACCTCGATGTCGGCGGCGGTCAGTGCTGGCGTCAGTTCCGCGAGGGCCGCTTCCACGGCCTGCGTCTGTTCCAGCGTGTTGGTGCCGTACTGGCCCAGCAGCGTCAGCAGCACCCCGGGCTTGCCCTGGATCAGGCAGTCGCCGAAGCGAGGCTCGCTGCCTTCGGTGACGGTGGCGACGTCGGCAAGGCGCACCGGTTGGCCGCCGCGCACGGCGAGCAGCGTTTCGCCGAGCTGCGCTGCCGTGACCGCCTGGCCATCGCTCTGCACGACGATGCGCTGGCTCGCGGTGTCGACGAAACCCGCCGGCCGCAGGCCCGATGCCCCCGCAGCCGCCGCCTCGACGTCGGCAAACGTGAGCCCGCGGGCGGCCAGCTCGAGGTCGCGCACCCGCACCTCGAAGCGCGGCCGCTCGCCACCGAACACGTGCACGCCCGCGACGCCGGGCACCGCAGCGAGCCGTGGCAGCACCGTCGCTTCGGCCACCACGCGCAGCTGCCGGCCCGTCAGCGTGGCCGACAGCAGACCGAGCTTGAGCAGGTCCATCGTCGCCGACGTCAGTGGCGTGGCGCGCGGTGCGCCGACACCGGCGGGCAGCGCGTCGGCGGCCGTGACCAACTGCTCGCCGATGATCTGGCGCGCACGCCATGGGTCGATGTCGTCGCGAAAGACCACGGTGACGACCGACAGGCCCTGGATCGATTCCGAACGCACCGCTTCGGCGGCCGCAGCGCCGAGCAACGAGGCTTCGATCGGCCGCGTGACGAGCAGTTCGACCTGCTCGGCCGACAAGCCCGGCGCCTCGGTCTGCACGACGACCTGCGGCGGCGCGAAGTCAGGCAGCACGTCGAGCCGCGCTTGCGCGGCATTGCGGATGCCGAGCACGAGGAACGCCGCCGCCAGCAGCGCCATGAGCACGCGGTGCTGCACCGACCATCGGACCAGGAACGTGAGCATGCGCCGGCGTCAGCCGCCTGCCTCGGCGTCGTTGCTGTGCTGGCGCTCGACCGACAGCAGGGTGCCGGCACCTTCGACCACGAGCTCGGTGCCGACGACAGGCGCGCCTTGCCGCGGGGTCATCAACCACCCGTTCGGCCCCGGCGCGTCGAGGTGAACCGCAAGTCGCTGGAACACGGTCGTGCCGCCCTCGTCACCCGTGCACACGAATACCCAGTTGCCGTCGCCGCGGCGCAGGATCGCCGACTCGGGCAACAGCACACCATCGAGGCGACCGCCTCGCCGCGGCAGGTGCGCGATGATCGGCAACCCGGGTCGCAGTTCGGGGCCCGCACCGGACACGGCCAGCATGGCGCTACGATCGCCACTGCCGCTCGCCACCCAGGCCACGCGCGTGGCTTCGATCATCGTCGTCGGTGAGCCGATCAACTCGACGTGCGCGGTGAC
>JAYUCN010000654.1:0-3815 GCA_043740335.1 Planctomycetota bacterium | reverse complement strand
CACTGTCGGCATCGATGCCGGTGACGATGATCGACATGCCCGCGGAGTCGCGGCCGCGCACCTCGAGGCGGTCGAGTGCCGACAGCGCCAACTGCAGGCCCGAGAACGCGGCGGCTGCCGCCAGGTGTGGAACGTCGTTATTGGCGAGCTCGAGCACGTCGCGCGCGTGTGGCAGGCGGTCCCGTTCCACTGTCCACAGCGCGTCCTTCAGGCGCACGAGGGCCTGGTTACGTTGTTCGATGCGGTCGTCCGGTGCGTCGGTGACGGCCGTCTGGTCGAGCGTGCGTTCGAACGTCGCCAACGTGGAGTGCAGTGATTGAACGCGGCTCTGCAATTCGCGCGCGGCAGAGGGATGCTGCAGGAGCGTCCACAGGCCGGGCACGCCTTTCAGTTCCTGGTCGAGGCGGGCGAGGGCAAGGGCAACCGCGTCGAGCGCCGCCGCGTCACGACCGGTCGTGAACGCACGTTCCGCAGCGGCGAGCAGCGAGAGCAGCAGGTCCGCGGTGGGCGGCTGGCGTCGGCTCGCGCGACGCAGAACGGCGATGATGCCACACATGGATGGGTGCTTCGTGAATCAGGGCGCCGCGAACTGCTCGAGCCCGCTGCGCAACCTGGCAGCAAGGGGAAGCTGTCCGGCTTCTTCGATCGCCGCGGCGAGGTGCTTGAGCCAGTTCGTGGTGGCGGCCGGCAAACTGCCAGGTGCGATCTTGACGTGCACGTCGGGTGCACTCCAACGCAATCGCAGGGCGTCGCAAACCACGACACCGAGGCTGGCAGGCAACGTCTGCTCTGTACGTTCCTTCGACAGGCTCGCCCAGACCTCGGCCGGCAGCGCCACGCTCACCGCGGCGTCGATGCCGCCGCGGACGACGCCGTCCGCCGTCCACTGCACGAACACGTCGCCGTGTTTGCACGACAGCAGTTCGATGCCGCCGACGAACGGCGTGGCAGGGTCGACGGCGGGCAAAGGCGCCACGAGTTCCTGCCCCGACTTCCTGCGCGCGGCGGCGAGCAGCGACTGGATCGCCGATTCCTTGTCGGCGAACGAGCCGCCATCGGGCAGTGGGTGCGCGTCGCCGAGCCAGTTCTTCAAGGCCAGGTGCGCTTCGCGCGCGTTGCGCTGCCCCCATGGATCGCCCTGGAACGTGCGTTCGTCGGCGAGGGCTTTGAACAGCGGCTGCAACGGCGGCACCTTGCCTTGGGCCAGCAGCAGCGTCGTCAACTTGACCTGGGCGCGCGGGTCGGATTCAGGCGCGCCCGGCACGGTCGCAGCGCCGAGCAGCATGGTGCCGAAACGAGCGTAGCAGCGCATCAGCCACGCCGGGTCGTCGTGGTGCGCAGCGAACAACGGCTCGAACTCAGAGCGGCGTTCCGGCAGCTTCGGGGCTCGCAGCGCGAGACCGCGCATGGCCTGGCCGCGCCAGTAGAAGCTGCCGTTCTTCGCCCATTCGAGCAGCAGATCGAGCACAGGTGCATCGACGGTCGTCTGGTCCGCGATCGCTTCGACGAGGGCCAGCGGCAGCGCGTCGGGGCCGTTCTTCTGCGCGAACGCGCGGATGGCGGGAACTGCCGCAGCACCGCCACCTGCCACCGAGCGAGCCGCCGCGAGCCGCTTGCCGTAGCTCATCGACTTGCAGGCAGTGTCGACGGCTTTCGGCCAGTCGGTCGTGGCCGGGTCCTGGCTGCTCGGCAAGAAGGCGAGCAGCGGCGACGCGACCGCCACCAGGAGCAGGATGCGCACGTGGTTCACGCCGGTCACTTCACCGTGTCGGCGTCCATCTGGTAGATCATGACGACGACGCCGTCTTCTTTCTCTTCGCCGACGTAGAGCTTGCCGGTTGCGGTCACCACGCCGGGAGCGATGTCCATCGTCTGGCCGTCGGGCAGCGTGCAGAACACGATCTCGTTCATCTTCGGCGTGCCGTTGCAGCCGCACGCTTCGTTGACGAGCAGGAACGAACTCACGGGGCCGCTGCCGGGGACTTCGCGCTGCATGAAGCCGCGGATCGCGACCACCACTTCATCGAGGTCGGTGACTTCCTTGGGCAGGGTCATGCCTTCGGTGTAGGTGAACCCGGCGAGCACGGCGAAGCCGACGGGCTTCGGGTCGGTGGCAAGGCAGGCGAGCAGGCCGAGGAGAACGGGAACGCGGAGCATCGGGGCGAGCAAGGATAGCAGGCAGGGGAGGCGGCGTCAGGAGTTGCCCTCACGTCACCCGCAAGCCATCGATTCCAGGGTCTCCGGCGGGCAAGCGGATCTTCAGCGATTCCAGCGCATCGACCAGGATCTCGCTCACCATGAGGTCCCGATACCAGTTGCGATCCGCGGGGATCACGTACCACGGTGCGTCCGCCGTGCTCGTCGCCGCGAGTGCGTCCTCGTAGGCCTTCTGATAGTCGTTCCAGCGCGCGCGTTCATCGAGGTCATCGGCGTTCCACTTCCACCGCTTCTTCGGGTCGTCGATGCGTTCCTGGAGGCGCTGCCGCTGTTCGTCCTTCGAGATATGGAGGAAGAACTTGCGGATCACGGTGCCTTCGTCGACGAGCAACCGCTCGAACGCCGCGATGTGTTCGTAGCGCGCGCGCCAGCGCTTCGCCGGTACGAGGTCGCGTACGCGCGCGACGATCACGTCTTCGTAGTGGCTGCGGTTCCAGATCGCGATCTCGCCGACCGCGGGCGTGTGTGCGTGCACGCGCCAGAGGAAGTCGTGCGCGAGCTCGGGCGGCGTCGGCTTCTTGAAGCTGGTCACCTTGACGCCCTGCGGATTCACGCCTTCGAAGACGCTGCGGATGGTGCCGTCCTTGCCGCCGGCGTCCATCGCCTGGAGCACGACGAGCAGGCGGTGACGACCCTCGGCGTAGAGCGTTTCCTGGAGTTGTTCGAGGCGCTTGTTGAGTTCGCGCAGGCGCGCGCGACCGGCTTCCTTGTCGCCCGCGAAGCCCTTGGTGCTGGCGGGGTCGAAGTCCGAGAGCTTGAGCTTCTTGTCGGGAACGACGCGGAGGCGATCGAGGGCGGATGGCATGGCGCGGTAGGCGGGCGAACGGGGAACGCAACCTACCCCGAGGCGGCCGGTCTGCAATGCCGTGGGAGTGTCTGGGCCGTTCGTGTCCGCTACGCTGCGCCGCTCTCTCGGACCCAAGGGAATCGATGGCCAAGCCGAACCTGCTCGAACGCGTGCGCCGCATCTGTCTCGCCCTGCCCGACACCGAAGAGTCGTCGCGGCTCGGCGGTTCGCCGCACTTCTACGTGGGCGGCAAGATCTTCGCCGGCTGTGGTGAGGAGGATGGCGAGTGGGGCTTCGGCGTGAAGGTGGGGCTCGACCTGCAGTCGCTGCTCATCGCGCGCCCCGGCATCCACGTCGCGAAGTACGTGGGCCGCTACGGTTGGATCTCGGTCGAAGAACGGGCGCTGCAGGATGAAGCCGAGCTGAAGCGATTGCTCCTTCTCAGCTACGACCTGATCAGCGGCGGCGGTTCGATCTGCAGCACGGAGAAGCCAGCGAAGGAAAAGACGACGGCGAAGAAGGGTGCCACGAAGAACGCGAAGGAGCCTCTGTCCCGGTCGAAGGCGAAAGCCACGCGGCGAGCCGTTCGCTGACTCACAACCGCACGCGCACGTCCGCGATCTCACGCGGCCGGATCGTGACGCGGTGTCGGCGGGCGCCGTGGATCGGGAAGTCGAATTCGAGCAGGTAGTCGCCGGCCGGCAGGATCTCCGAGAACTCGTTGGGACTTCCGGCCATCAGTTCTCCCGGCGTCCCGACCTTGACGCTGCCATCCTCGTTGTGCACGACGAACCGGCTCGTACGGTCGTCG
>JAYUCN010000653.1:0-3819 GCA_043740335.1 Planctomycetota bacterium | reverse complement strand
ACAAGTGGCAGGCCCAGCCGCAGAAGAAGCGCCCGAAGACGGCCGTTGCCAGCACGGCACTCGCCATCAGCAGGAACCCTGCCGTCACGAGGCCCAGCTCCAGCGTGTGCATCACTTCGTTGAACTCGAGTGGTGCCAGCGAACGGCCGGCCACGAGCCAATGGGCGATGTGCAAGCCGATCAGGACGTGCACGAGGATCAACGTGGCGGCACGCCAACGACCGTAGTGCGGTCCTCGCCGCGCCGCTTCGACAGGCGACACGTGGACGTTGCTCAATGTCGTTGGTTGACCCGTCAAGCGATCACCTCACCCATCCGCAGTCGCTGCTTCCCGGCGCGACTCGACGTTCCGGGCGCCGGCGAGATCGAGATCGAGGCACAGGCGCTTTGCAGGCGCGAAGCCCTCGCGATGGAAGAACTGAAGGAGGCGCTGGTCCTGCCACGAGACTTCGGTGCGCAGGACCTGGATGCCGAGCCCCATGAGGTTCTGGCGCAATTGCCGCAGCATCGCGCGACCCACCCCGCGCCCATGGAACCGCGGATGGACGCCGATCGTGTCGAGCGAAGCACTCTGCTCGGTGGCGCCGAACTCACCGTAGTAGACCCGCGCGAGCAGGAAGCCCGCGAAGGCCCCTTCCAACTCGGCCGCGAGCGAGACCTGGATGCCGGTGTCGGCGAGCGCCTGCGCGAGTTTGACCTTGAAGTACTGCGTACGACTGCGACCCGTGTTGCGGGTGTCGACGTCGACGACCCGTTCGAGGTCCCTCGGCCGCAGGTTGCGCACTACCACCGTGTCGTACTCGTTGCTCGTCGTCATGGTCCTCACCTTGCATCGGCGGGTTGGCTGAACTCACGCAGTGCATTGGCCGCCGTCCACGCGCAGCACCTGGCCGGACACGTGCCCACTCGCGTCGGAACATAAGAACAGCACGGCGCCGGCCACGTCCTCGGGCCGGCCGAGCTTGCCGAGCGCCGTCTCGTCGCGCGCGCGGCGTCGCTGTTCCTCCGGCAGGGACCGCGTCATGTCGGTCTCGATCCAGCCCGGCGACACGGAGTTGACCCGGATGCCGAAGGCGCCGAGTTCTCGCGCAGCACTCTTGCCGAGCGCGATCAGGCCGGCCTTGCTCGCCGCGTAGTTGGACTGACCGAACTTGCCACGTTCGCCGTTGATCGAAGCGACCAACACGATGCTGCCGCCGCCGGCCGTTCGCATGCGCGGCACGACCAGCTGCAACAGGTGGAACGCGGAGTCCAGGTTGACCCGCAGCACCTCGTCCCATGCCGCCGGGGCGAGTTTCCACAGCACGCCGTCGCGCGTGATGCCCGCGCAATGCACGAAGGCGTGCAGGCTCGCGGGCAGTCGTTCGTGCAATGCCGCAATCGCCGCCGGGTCGGCGAGATCACACTCCAGGTGGGTCGCCCCGTCGGCTGCTCGAGTGGCGACGCGGTCGACGCTGAACACCTCGGCGCCGACGCGCCGCAGCAGGTCGACGACGGCGCGCCCGATACCGCCACTGCCACCGGCAACCAGAACCGTCCGCCCAGCGAGCGAACAGCACGCCAGCGCCACCGGGTGCACGGTCACCGCCCGCCCCCCGTGCCCAGCGCCACACCCTTGCGCTGCAGTTTGCGGTGACGGAAGGCCCCCCATAGCGCCGCCCCGATCGCCCCCGCAAGCACCGAGTCCGCGTGCGTACGGATGTCGATCGGCACCTTCTGCTCGGTGACTGCTTCGCGCAGGGCCGCAAGCAGCCCCTCGTCGCGCGACAAACCGCCCGTGACCAGCACCGGACCGCGGGCTCCGGCCGAGGTCAGCAGGCGCAGGTAGCGCCCCGCCATCGACTGATGGATGCCCTTCAGGATGTTGGGGATCGAGATGCCGCGGGAGACCATGTTGATGACGTCGGTCTCGGCCAGCACCGCGCAGATCGAGGAACAGACTTCGGGCTGGTCGGCCTGCATGGACAGCGGTCCGATCTCGTCGATGGTCACGCCGAGGTAGCGGCAGATGTTTTCGAGGAACTGACCAGAGCCCGACGCACACTGGCTGGTCATGCGGTGACCGAGCACCTTGGCGCGTTCATCCATGAGCACGGCGCGCGCATGCAACGCGCCGATGTCGATCACGGCCCGCACCGCCGGGTCGAGCCAGAGTCCGCCGCGGGCATGCGTGGTCATGCCGTAGAAGTGACCGGTGCGGCACTCGACCTTCTCCCCCTCGCCGGTCGTGGCGATGTAGTCGACGTCGCGGCGTGGGAGTCCGGCCTGCAGCAGCGCCCGCAAAAGAGCGCTCTCGACGACCGCCATCGCGTCGCGGCGGCGCAGTCGCTCGGTCACCTGGGCGCGCAGCTCCACCCCGCCGACGCCGCCGCCGGTGTCGCACATGACGGCGACCTTGATGGCGGACGAACCGACGTCGACACCGACGGTCCACAAGGAACGTTCGCGCATGCTCATGCGACCGCCTCCGGTGCTGGCGTCTGCTCCCGCTGTGCATCGCGCCACGCGAACAGCGCCGCACCGAGCGCCCCCGTGTAGATCGAGTCGGGAGAGATGTTGATGGTGCGCTCGCCGTAGTTCTCCTGCACGAGCTGCTGCAGCGCCTTCACCGCCTCGCTGTTCTTGGCCACGCCGCCCGTGAACGTGAACTGCTCCTGCACGCCGCCGGAGCGCGCGAGCAGCGACATGGCGCGCAGCACGATCGCGCGGTGCAGGCCGGCCAGGATGTCCTCGCGCCGCTCACCCAGGGACAGCCGTTCGCGCAGCTCGGCGCCGGCGAACACCGTGCAGGTGGAGTTGATGCGCACCGTGCGGCAGGCCTTGCCTGCCAGCGGGCCGAGTTCGTGCAGGCCCAGGTTCATCTCGTCGGCGATGTAGCCGAGGTAGCGCCCGCAGCCCGCCGCGCAGCGGTCGTTCATCTGGAACGAGGTGACGATGCCATGCCCATCGATCTGGATTGCCTTGGTGTCCTGGCCGCCGATGTCGAGCACGGTGCGGGTCTCCGGGTACATTGCATGGGCGCCGAGTCCATGGCACAGGATCTCGGAGCGGATGCGCTTCTCGGGGAACGGCAGCCGCTGGCGACCGTAGCCCGTGCCGACGATCGCGCGTTGGTCCATCTGCACGTCGAGCACCCTCGCTGCCGCTCGTTCCAGATCGCGATTTGCTAGCACACCCATGGCCGCCCTCGCGTGGGCCTGGAAGGTGCCGACCGCTGCGGTCGAGTTCTCGACGTCGAGGATCGCCTTGTCGAACAACCCGACCAGCGGATCGAACGCATGCACATGGTCGCGGGCCAGCGCTTCCGCGAGTTCGAGGTACCGGCTGCCGGCGAGGTCGCGGAAGAAATCGCTCTTGCGGCTGGCTCCCGGTTGGAAGAGCAGGCCCGCCTCCGCACTCATGCGCTCGCCGATGGTGTCGAGCGTTGCGATCGTCGCCCTGCCCATGCCGAGGCGCTCGGCATGGCTGCGCAGGCAATCCCGCAGGGTCTGGAGCTGGCTGCGGTACTGCTGTTCGCGAAAACGCAGTTCGAAGCCGCGCAAGAGAGTGGCCCGCCGCGCGGCGTCGTGCCCGGCCTCCGCCAACGACCCGTCGATCAAGTGCAGCCGTGCATCGATCAGTGCCTCGCCGAGGGCGACCTGGCACGCGACTTCGTAGTTGCTGCGGCTGTTCGTGATGCCGCGACCGAGCAGGTTGCGGTCCTCGTCCAACACCACGGCCTTGGTCGTCGTGGATCCGAGGTCGATGCCGACGCAGTAGCCGATGCGCACGCGATCAGCTCCCCGAGCGTTTCTGCTCGATCATCTGGAAGTAGGACTC
>JAYUCN010000652.1:0-3824 GCA_043740335.1 Planctomycetota bacterium | reverse complement strand
TCTGGTCGGACAAGTACAACCTGTGGACGGGCCTGTTCGGCACGCTCTTCCTGTTCCTCAGCTACTTCGGTTGCGACCAGGTGCAGGTGCAGAGCCTGCTGTCGAGCAGGTCGGTCGACGCATCGCGACGGGCACTGCTGCTCTCGGCGTTCACGAAGATCCCCCTGCAACTGCTCGTGCTGTTCCTCGGCGGCTTGTTGTTCCTGCACCATGCACTCGGCCGCGAGCCACTGCTGTTCGACCCCGCGCAACAGACCGCGGCGGCCGCACTGGACGGTGCGGCGCGCCAACGTTTCGACGAAGCCGGGACCGCGCACGCCGCCGCGATCGTCGATCGACGGCAAGCGCTGCTGCAGGTGGCTGCAGGGGACGCCAGTGCCATCGCCAGGAGTCAGACCGCCACCGCCGCCGCTGCCGCTGCCCGCACCACCGCGCGCACCGTGGTCCAGCCCGACCCCGATCGCCGCAAGGACGGCAACTACATCTTCACCGACTACCTGTTCCGCGAGACCCCAAAGCCCATCCTCGGATTGATGATCGCGGCGATCTTCGCCGCCGCGATCAGTAGCGCCGCCGGCGCCCTCAGCTCCCTGACCTCGGCGACGATGGTCGACTTCTACCGACGGTGGCTCGCCCCAGAGGCCACCGAACGGCGCACCCTGTGGACGAGTCGCGTCGTCATGTCGCTCTGGGGCATCGCGGCGACCGCGTTCGCGATCACCCTCGACGATGGCCCGCTGCTCGAGAAGGTGAACGAGATCGGCTCGTGTTTCTACGGCAGCATCCTCGGCGTCTTCCTGCTCGCGTTGTTCGTGCCTCGAGCCGGGGGGCGGGCCGCTTCGGCGGGCCTCGTCGGCGGTCTCCTGTCCGTGCTGACCGTGCATCTGACGCTGCAGGTCGCCTTCCTCTGGGACAACCTCGTCGGCTGCGCAGGGTGCATGACAGTCGGTGTCCTCGTCGCGCTCGTGCAAGGCCGCCGGCCCACGGCGGCACCGGCTTCCTGAGCGCGCGTCGCGTCACGCGGCGGCCCGCCTTTACGCACGCCGGTTCGCCCACCAGCCGAACAGCGTGAGCCCGACGCCAAGCACGAGCGCGAGCGGATGCCAGCCCGGGTGCTCGCACCTGCCGAGCCTGGCGATGACCTCGGGTTCTTCGATGAGCAGCACGCCCGACACATGACCGAGTACGCCGCCCCCGAGCCAGACCACCCAGTGGTTGTGCTCCATGATCCGGCTCAGGATCTGGCTGCCCCACACCACGAGCGGGATCGACAACGCGATGCCCGCCGCCGCGAGGCCGAGGTGCCCCTGCGCCGCGCCGGTCACCGCAATCACGTTGTCGAGGCTCATCGACGCATCGGCAATGATGATGATGCGGATCGCAGCGCGCAGGGACTGGCCGGCACGCATCGGCGCCCCGTCGTCGGCGCCTTCGCCATGCGGAAGGGCACCGGGCGCCGTCGGCGCAAGCAGTTTGTAGGCGATCCACAAGAGCAACAGACCACCGACGAACTGCAGCCACGGGATCGCCAACAACCATGTGGCAATCGCGAGGAACAGGATGCGCAGGCCAACCGCGCCGGCGGTCCCCCACAGCCGGCCGAGCCGCCGCTCGCGCGGCGGCAGCAGTCGCACCGCCATGGCGATGACGATGGCGTTGTCGCCGCCCAGCAGTACGTCGAGCAGCACGATCTGGAGGATCTGGGGCAACGAACCGGCGTCAGCGAGAGCGAGCATGCGAACGTGCGGGGGGCACCTCACTAGATCGAAGCGCAGCGCACGAAGCAACCACGCGGTGCAGCGCCGCCGCGAGGTCAGCGGCGAGATCTTCCACAGCCTCGATACCTACACTGAGCCGCAGCAGCCCGTCGGTGATACCGGCGCGCGCGCGCACCGCCGCCGTCATCGACGCATGCGTCATCGTCGCCGGATGCGCGACGAGGCTCTCGACACCGCCGAGCGACTCGGCGAGCGTGAAACACGACAGCCCTTCGAGGAACGCGGGCACCGCCGCCGGGTCGGCGAGTTCGAAGCTCAGCATGCCGCCGAATCCGCGCTGTTGGCGTTTGGCGAGTTCGTGGTCGGGATGCGATCGCAGCCCCGGGTAGTGCACGGCGCGCACGGCCGGATGCGCCGCCAACAGTTCGGCAAGGACCTGCGCGTTCTCCTGGTGTGTCTGCATGCGCACGTGCAGCGTGCGTAGCCCGCGCAGCGTCAGCCAACTGTCGAACGGCGCTCCCGTGATGCCGAGCGCGTTCGCCCACCACGCGAGTTGCTCGTGCATCGCCTTGTCCTTCGACACGACCGCGCCACCGACCACGTCGCTGTGGCCGTTCACGTACTTCGTCGTCGAGTGCACGACGAGGTCGGCGCCGAGCTGCAGCGGGTTCTGCAGGGCTGGCGACAGGAACGTGTTGTCGACCGCCAGTAGGGCCCCCGCACGACGGCACGCCACGCCCATGGCCTGCAGATCGACGATGCGCAGCAGCGGGTTGCTCGGCGTCTCGGCCCAGACCAGCCGCGGCCGGCGCGCCAACGCCGCGTCGAGTGCCTGCTCATCACGTTGGTCGACGATCACGACCTCGAAGTGGCCCTTCTGCGCGAGCGCGTTCACGAGGCGCCACGTGCCGCCGTAGCCATCGTGCGGCAGCAAGAGCAGATCGCCCGGCCGCAGCAGCTGCAGCACGAGCGTGATCGCCGCCATGCCGGTCGCCGTGACGACGGCCCCGGCCCCGCCTTCGAGGGCCGCGAGCGCTCCCGCGAGTTCGTCGCGCGTCGGGTTGCCACTGCGCGTGTAATCGTAGGCGCGCTTCTGCTGAAAGCCCGCGAACGCGAAGTTCGCCGAGAGGTGCAGCGGCGGGCTCACGGCGCCGTGCGTCGGATCGGTCGCGATGCCCGCGCGCACCGCCATGGTTTGCTGGCGAAGGTTCATGCGAGCACCTCGCGCAGGAACGTGGACACGACCTGCCTTTCCTTCAGGAACGCGTCGTGGCCGTGGCGCGATCGCACTTCGCGATGCGCGCTCAACGTGGGCAAGCGCCGCGCGAGCTCGCGCACCTGCGACGGCGGCACGAGCTGGTCGCCGACGAAGCCGAGCAACCAGGTCGGCACGCGCACCTGCGTCGGATCGACCCGATGCGCATCGATCGAGTTGCAGAGGCAGAGGAACTGCTCGGGCAACCAGCGCTCCGCGAACGAAGCACCACGCGCCTCGAGCCAGTCCTGCACCGGCAACCGCATGGTCTGCCCCGCGAACGTCGGTGCCGCCGCGAACCGTTCCCGCAGTTCCACGGGCGTGCGGTAGGTCGTCATCGCGAGCGCGCGCGCCAACGCCAACGCCTCGCGACCCGCCCCGGTGCGCAGCCCGAGTTCGACCATGCCACGCTGCACGGCGCGCCAGGCGCTGGCCTGCGGGTGACTCGCCTGCGGGGCGGCGATCGCGGCGAGCCTGTGCAACCGATGTGGATGTTGCGCCGCGAACTGCAAGCCGACCATGCCGCCGTAGCTGCTGCCGACCAGCGTGTGCACCCGCTCGATGCGCAGCGTGTCGAGCAGCTGCAGCAGGGCTGTGGCCTGATCTTCAGTAGCTACGAACGGGAACGCCTCGCCAGCCCCGGGCGACGTCGAGTTGCCACATCCCCCGAGCCAATCGAACGACAGTACGGAGAAGCGCTCGGTGTCGATCGCGCGGCGTTCGCCGACGAAGTCCTCCCACCAGCCATCACCTGGCACGGCCGGATGCCCACTCACGTGGCGGCCCGCCGAGATGCCACCGAGCACGACGACGACGGGCGCATCCAAAGCACCCTGGCGTTCGAACGCGAG
>JAYUCN010000651.1:0-3824 GCA_043740335.1 Planctomycetota bacterium | reverse complement strand
GTCACGCCGGCCGGCGAGCCCGTGGTCCTGGACTTCGGTCTCGCCGGTGACGAAGCCGGCGACTTGTCGAGCCTGACGCAGACCGGCGACCTGTTCGGCACGCCTGCCTACATGAGCCCCGAGCAACTGTCAGCGCGCAAGGGACAGCTCGACCGCCGCACCGACGTCTATTCCCTCGGCGTCACGCTCTACGAATGCGTCACCTTGCAGCGGCCGTTCCAGGCGCCGACGCGCGAAGGCATCTACCGCGCGATCCAGTTGGAGGAGCCGACCAGTCCCAGCCGGCTCAATCCGCACGTCGGCACGGACCTGCGGGTGGTGCTGGCGACGGCGATGGAGAAGGACCGCGAGCGCCGCTACCAGACGGCGCTGGACTTCGCCGAGGACTTGCGACGCGTGCGCGAGTCGCTGCCGATCAGCGCCCGGGCGATCGGGGTCGGAGGCAGGCTCTTGCGCTGGAGCCGACGCCGGCCAGCGGTGGCGATCCTGTGCGCGCTGCTTACCGTTGGTCTACCGCTGCTCTGCGGACTCGGCGGCTACGTGCTCGCGACGCGGCCGGCGGTGGCCGCGCAGCAGCGGCAGGCATTGGCGGAACAGGCCGAGGCACTGCTGGCGGATGGGTTCTTCCAACTGGGCACCGGAACCCACGCGCCAGCGCGGCAGGCCTTCGAGCAGGTGCTCCGGCTGATGCCGGGGAACGTCGAAGGGATCGCAGGGTTGGCCTTGGTTCACTTGAGCGCCGGCCGCCCACAGGCGGCGCTGGACTGCCTGACGGCGCGCGCGTCCGCCGTCGCGATCGCGCCCGACCTGGGCCGCATCCAAAGCGAGGCGATGCGGCGCCTCGATCGCAAGGCGGAGGCCGAGGCGCTGGACGCTGCGCTGGTTGCACCACGCACGCCACAGGGTTTCTTCATGGCGGGTCTGGTCGAGTTGCAGCGCGGCGCCAATGGCGACGCGCAAGCCAACCGCCGCGCCGTCGATTGTCTTGCCAACGCGGCCTTCACGACCCCGGTCGCGCGGCCGTTGTATTTCTTCCACCTGGCTCGCGCGGCCAATCGCGTCGCCGACCTGTCGAACGGCCGCCGTGCCTGGCTCGCGCTCACGACGCAGTGGCCGGACTCGGGCCATGCATGGTTCCACGCCGGGCTCGCCATCTTCCACGCCGACCGGAAGCTGGCCGCGGCCGCCTTCCAACGCGCACTCGATCTCGGCCAGCGCGACGTGCACGTGCAGGTGAACCTCGCGGGCGCGTTGCTGGAGGACGGCCAGTTCGACGCGGCGATCGCCGCCAGCCACAAGGCGATCGATATGGACGCTTCGTCGTCAACGGCGCAGTACCACCTCGGCGCGGCCCTGAGCGGCAAGGGTGAACACGACGCAGCGATCACCGCGTTCACGCAGGCCATCGACATCGACCCGGAGTTCCATCAGGCTCATCGCGAACTCGGCAACGAGCTGGCGAACGCTGGCCGGTTGGAGGAGTCCGAGGCGCCGCTCCGGCGCGCCGTCGCACTGTGCGACGGGAGTGTCGAGAACCGCTGCGCGCTGGCTGCCACGCTCGGTGAACTCAGCAAGCTCGACGCGGCAGAGGCGGAGTACCGCAAGGCAATCAGCCTACAGCAGGAGAATGGGATGGCGCACTGCATGCTGGGCATGATCCTCCGCCGGCAGGGGCGTTGGGCCGACAGCCTCGATGCCCTGCGTGCGGGTCATCAGTTCGGCAGCCGCAACCCGAGGTGGCCGTACCCGAGCGGCGACTGGTACCGGCAGGCCGAGCGCTTGGTGGCGATGGATGCGCTGCTGCCGGCGGTGATGGCGGGCGAGGCCACGGTCGACGACCCTGACGACGCGCGCTGCCTCGCGCATGTCAGCAACGTGCGGCAGCTGCATGCGACCTCGGCGCGAATGTGGGAACGTTCGTTCGCCCTTGGCCGACTACCCGCCGATCCCGCGCAGACCTGGTACTCGGACGCAGCGTGCACGGCGGCCCTCGCTGGCAGCGGCCAAGGCGCCGAGGTGCTCGAGCCAGCCGAGCAGGAGGTCTGGCGCAGCAAGGCCCGCGCCTGGCTCACGGCGGCCCTCGACGGTTACGAAGCCGCACTGGCGGCGAACCCTGCCGTGGCAGTTGCGATCACCGCGGAGCTGCGCAGGTGGCGAACCAGTCGGGAACTGGATCGCGTCCGCGACGAGTCTGCACTCACTCAATATGAGGAAGCCGAGTGGCAACCATGGGCCGACCTGTGGGCCAGGGTCGACCGGCTGCTCGCCACGACCTCGGGGCGCTGACGATGTCGAACATGCCCGTGCCATGGTGGGGATCAAGGCGATGGCGCCGACGTCGTGCTCCTTGCGTCGGAATGCGTCTCGGGTCCGGGGTCGAAGCGCGACTGCTCGAAAAGTTTCGAACTCGCCTGCCACGTCCTTTCCGGCAAGGCCATTCACCAATCATGCGCACGTTCCTGTCTGGCGGTCGGTCGTGGCTCGCTTGCCTGGGTGTCGCCGTGGCCGGGGCAGCGGCTGCAGTGTGGTGCTTGTGCGTTGAGCGACCGTCGCCCGAACGTCCAGCTGCGCCGACGGTGAACGCCGAAGGCACGAAGATGCTCGGGCGTCTGCCGGTCGCCTTCGTGCCGAATGTCGGTCAGTGGGAACACGCCGCGCGGTACGTCGCGCGGGTCGGGGCGATAACGGTGTTCCTCGAAGAGAAGGGGTGGTCGTTCACGCTGGTCGAGCGAACAGCGGTGAAGGGGAAGGAGAGGAGGGAGCACGTGAAGGAAAACGCGTCCGCGCGCGGCGTCGCGGTACGCATGACGTTCGCTGGTGCGGGTGCACCAGAGCTGGTCGCGGAGGACCAGTTGCCCGGGCGCCACAACTACTTCCTCGGCAACGACCCATCCAAGTGGCACAGCGACGTGCCGCTCTACGGCGCGGTGCGCTATCGCGAAGTGCACCCCGGCATCGACGTGCGCGCTCGCGAACACGAGGGGCACTTCGAGTACGACCTGCTGCTGAAGCCTGGTGCAGACCTCAAGCCCGTCGAGATCGTCGTCGAAGGCATCGAGCGCGTGCATCTCGACAAGGAGGGTGCCTTGGTGATGGAGACACTGCTCGGGCCGGTGCGCATGCCAACGCCGCTGAGCTGGGAAGAGGGGCCGTCGGGCGAGAAGAACCCGATCACGTGCCGCTACGTGTTGCGCGGCGAGCACCGCTTCGGCTTCGAAGTGACTAGACGACAGCCGGGTTGGGCGCTGATCGTGGACCCGGGGCTCGTGTGGTCGACGTTCGTCGGCGGAACAGGCGCCGACGCGGCCCAGGCCCTCGCCCTCGACGCGCAGGGCGCGGCCACCGTCGCGGGGGGGACCGTCTCCACCAACTTCCCGACCACGCCCGGCGCCTTCGACACGAGCTACAACGGTGGCAGCGATGCCTTCGTCACCCGGCTCTCGCCGACGGGCTCGAGCCTCGTCTACTCCACGTTCCTCGGCGGGACGGGCGGTGACTCTGCCTCTACCCTCGCCCTCGACGCGCAGGGCGCGGCCACCGTCGCGGGGTACACCGTCTCCTCCAACTTCCCGACTACGACCGGCGCCTTCGACACGAGCTACAACGGCGGCAACGGCGACGCCTTCGTCGCCCGGCTCTCGCCGACGGGCTCGAACCTCGTCTACTCGACGTTTCTCGGAGGGACGGGGCAGGACCGCGCCTTTTCCGTCGCCGTCGACGCACTGGGCGTAGCCACCATCGCAGGGGGGACCGATTCGACCAACTACCCGACCACGCCCGGCACCATCTTTCCGATGTACGCTGGCGGCGTTTCCGATGCGTTC
>JAYUCN010000650.1:0-3824 GCA_043740335.1 Planctomycetota bacterium | reverse complement strand
AGCGCTCAGCCGCCGGCCTCGAACCCGGGGTAGAGCGTCATGCCGCCGTCGATGAACAGGCTCGCGCCCGTGATGTAGTCCGCTTCGTCGGACGACAGCCAGACTGCCAGACGCGCGATGTCGCCCGTGAGATCGACGTCGATGACCTTGCGCCACTGGGCCAGCGTCATCGTCTCGATCGGCGCGTCCTGCTGCAGGCCGGCGTTGTTGATGAGGATGTCGACGGTGCCGAACTCTGCGATCGTGCGCGCGAACATCGCTTGCACCTGCGCTTCCTCGGCGATGTCGCCGCGCACGGCGATGCCGCAATCGCTGGTGAGCGGCAGTGCTACCGCTGCGCGCCGGCACGAGTGGCGGCACCGCGCGGCTCGGCTTCGTCGACGGCATGGACACTCTCGGCGCCGTGTTCGCGGCCGGCGGCCTCGCGCGCGTGCGCGGCGCTTGGGGCATGCCCACGGCTCTCGGCGCGCTCGCTGGCGTCATCGCGCTGGCCGCCATCGCCGCGTGCGGCTTCCTCGTGGCAGAGCGACGGACGAACCGCGTCACGCCGTGAGCGTCATCAGACCAGCCGCATCCGTGACGGTGCCAACGAACGGGTCGGCGAAGTCGACGAAGCGCATCAGGTTCATGCCGAGACGCGGCTGGAACGGTGCGGGCCAGGCCGGAAACGGCTGTGAGGGCCGACCGGTGTCGTCGCGCATGTGCGAGCGATCGGACGAGAACCTGGCCAGGAACTCCGCAGCGGGAACGATGCGGAAGCACGGCTGCAGTGATGCGACAGTGGCCGCGCGAAATGCGTGCGCCAACCAGGCGCGCACTGGACGCGCAACGCATTCGCGGTCGTCGAGGTCGATGACGCAGCCGTGGCGCAGCAACAAGGCGACGACGTGGTAGTCCCAGAAGACCGGGTCCGACCGCACGGCGCGCTGCCCCCACATGGCGACCGAGCGTTCCGTGTTGCCGACGAACAGCGCCACCGCCGGCTGCGGCAACGCCTCACCGCGCAGCAACTGCCACACGTTCTCCTCGCAGAAGAACGGCTGGTACCGTTGCGCCGCGCGCCAGTGCTCGTCGATGTTGAACAGAGCGGGGAGGGTCATCGGGTGGCGTCGTGCACACGATCCCAGCACCCGCCCCACGATGCAACCTACCGTCGAGGTGACTCCGCGTGCTCGCCCGCCCGTGAGACTCTCCGATCAGAGACCGGCGAGCAAACCCAGCGTCGCAAACGCGGTCGACGCCGTCACCATGTAGCTCGAGCCCAGGAAGTCGCAGTACGAACCGTCGGCACGCTGCGTCGCCAGGATCTTCTGCCGCAACTGCCGCCGGAACGGCTCGCGCTGCTCGGCCGGCAGCAGTTCGATCGCCAGGCCGCAGTAGTAGTGGCCGAAAAAGAAGAAGTAGCCCGCGTTCATGTAGTAGGCCTCGTGCGGAATCGGGCGCATGCGCGCTACCAGCAGGAACCGGTGGTGCTCGAAGAACAATTCGACCCCGGTGCGGATCATCGCATCCGTCACGCCGGGGTCGCCGCTGCGTCGCAGCGCCCAGTTGCAGGCCTGGATGCGGCCGAGACTCCCTTTCACGTCGTTGATGTGCTCGCCGCCGTTCAGGCGCGGCACCGGCGACAGGTCGTACTCGTAGGCACCATTGGGCAACCGGCAGCGCCGCACATAGCTCGCGGCGCGATCACGGACGGCCGCGTCCTCGATCCATCCCAGTTGGGTGGCCATGCCGAGCGCCGGCACGACCGCCGCCGTCGAGAAGCTCGTGCCCCACTTGGGGCGGCGCGTGTACGGCGGATCGTCGTAGTAGCCGAACCCTCCGAGTGGCTCCTGGTTCTTCGCCAACCAGCCCGCGAACTCGCGCCCGCGGTGGCCGACGGGGCCGCGCCAGTCGTCGGTGGCGAAACGTGGATCCTGCGCGATCTCGGTCATCGCCACCGTGCCGAACAACCAACCCCAGACCGCGTCGTTGTCCCAGGCCGAGCCGCGCGTCGTCATGCGGCAATTGCAGATCCAGCGCACCGCCTTGTCGAGTGCCTGCCGTCGCTCTGGCGTCTCCTTCGCGCGCAACAACGCCATGGTCGCGAGACCGTGCGCGGCGACGCTCCACGCGTAGAGGGTCTCGACCGAGAACACCATCTCGTTGGTCGTCTCGCAGGAAGTCGATCCCCAGCTGCCATCCGGGTTCTGGGTGCGCACGAAGAACGCGAGAGCATGGTCGACGCCGGCCAGCGCTGCCTCACGACTGTCGAGGCGCACGGGCGCTGCGGGCGGCGTGGCCGGCGTGGTCTGCGCGGCTGAGCCCGTCGCCAAGAGACCGACCAGCAGCGTCGTTCTGAGTCTCACGGTGATTCCTTGGCCAGGGTGTCCTTGAGTTCCTGGATCTCCTGCTCCAGATCCTGGAGTCGTTCCTGGGCCTTGCGCACCGCCATCTCCTGCTCGAGGCGTACCTTGTCGGCCTCGAGCTCGGCCTTCTTGCGCTCGAGTTCGGCGTCGGCGACCTTCTGGCGCAGCGCGCGTTCGCGCTGCGGCATCGCGTGCTGCTCGAAGTGGGCCACCTCCTTCCGGGCGACCGCGAGGGCACGCTCTGCCATCTCGAGCTCCCGACGGCCGCGCTTGAGCACGAGTTCCTTGGTGGTGCGCGCGAACTCATCGGCTTCGTACATCGCGGTGAGTTCGCCGAGTTCGTCCTTGCTGTGCTCCGCGCGGTAGGTGCTCTGGTCGAGAGCGATGTGCTTCTCTTCGAGTTCGCGCGGTTTGACATCCTTCAGGAAGACATCGAGTTCGGTCCGCGCCTGCTCGAGGTCGGAAGCGGTCTTCTTGAGTGCGGCCTCGATAGTCATGCCGCGCACGCGCCGGTCGAGTTCGCCGGTCTGCTGTTCGACCTTCGCGTAGTCGAGTTCCCGTTGCTTGTTGCGCAGATCCTTCTGCTTCTGCCGCTTCGCTTCCTCCTTCTGCTTCTGCTCGTCCTTCTGCTTGTCTTCAGGTTTGGCCGTGGCCGGCGACGGTGCCTGCGGAGCGCCTGGCGCAGGGGACGACACAGCGGGCGTCGTTTGACAGGCGACGAACAGGAACAGACAGGAGAGCGTGGAGAGGATGCGCGTGGCCATGAGCGGGGCTACGTATACCACTGCCAGCGGCTTGCTGGCGCACTCGCCATCGGCATCGCCCGCGCCGGCTGAGCCATGCTCGCCGCGGTCGCCGACGTACCCGGGTTTGGGCGACAACAACTGCCGTGCGTGCCGACGCATGAAGTTTCTCAATCCGGGTTGGCCACCCGACCCGAAACGACGCCTTCTTCTCTCCACCCATGAACACCCACGTCCTCCAGACCACGGCCCTTCTCCTCGCTGCCACCACCGCCTCCGCGCAGTGGCAGCAGATCACCCCCACCCTCTCGCCCTCGGGCCGCGGCGGCCACGGCATGACCTTCGATCCCATCAACGGCGGCGTCCTGATCTTCGGCGGCGACACGCTCGGCTTCCCCGTCGGCGCCGTCAACCAGACCTGGAGCTACAACGGCACCACCTGGGCTCAGCTGTCGCCAGCGACCTCACCCCCAGCATCGGCCGGCATCGAACTCGTCTTCGACTTCAACCGCGGCGTCTTCGTCACGTATGGCAGCCTCAACACGAGCCCCTTCGGTGGCGCCTCGGCCGACCGCACCTGGGAGTACAACGGCACGACGTGGACGCAGATCTTCCCCGTGACGACGCCAGGTGGTCTCGGCCTCTACGGCATGTGCTTCGACTCTGCGCGCAACAAGGTCGTGATCTACGGCGGTATCGCCGACAACTTCTTCCCGATCGCCGCGAACGGCAC
>JAYUCN010000649.1:0-3828 GCA_043740335.1 Planctomycetota bacterium | reverse complement strand
AGGCCGGCACGTTCCTCTGTTGCGCGATCATGATGAACAGCGACGTCATCGTGCAGGACTGCAACCCCATGCATCTGCTCGCCGTCGTCGACCGCATGCGTGCCGCAGGGGCCCAGATCGAGCTCGGTCGCGACTTCATCCGCAACGTGCCGATGGCACACAATCGTCTGCGCGCCGTCGACGTCACGACCATGGCCTACCCGGGGTTCCCGACGGATCTGCAGGCGCAGTTCATGGCGCTGATGGCGCGGGCCGACGGCGTCTCGGTCATCACCGAGAAGATCTACCCGGAGCGGTTCATCCACGCCTCGGAACTGCAGCGCCTGGGCGCGCGCATCCGCCGCGAAGGGCCGAGTGCGATCATCGAGGGCACTGAGGAGTTGCGCGGGGCGCCGGTGATGGCCAGCGACCTGCGGGCGTCGGCGAGCCTGGTGCTGGCGGGACTCGTGGCGCGCGGTTCGACCGACGTGCGCCGCGTCTACCACATCGATCGCGGCTACGAACGCATCGAGCAGAAGCTCCAGTGCATCGGCGCCGACATCGAGCGCATCAGTGAAGGCTAGGCGCGCGGAGCGCGACGAAGGTCAGGCGCGCGGAGCGCGACGAGACTGGCTCATTGGTCGGACGGGCGACGGTCGAAGCGTTCGCTCACTTCGTCTGGCGTGAGTTCGCCCAGCACCGCGCGCGCCCCGCAGCACTCGATGTCGCCGAGGTCGATCAGTTGCTGGTCCTCGTCGACGAGGTCCTGGTCCGCCGCGCTGTGCACGATGGCGACGATGGGTCGCAGCGGGTTCGGACCCTGCGCATGGACGACGGCCACCTCCCCGGTGGTGAGTTCGACGAGCTGCCCATTGGGGTAGATCCCGTTGCGTTCGATGAACCTGCGCAGCAGGCGCTGGTCGAGCTTGTCGCCCATCGCCAGCATGACGCGGTAGGCACGGATCGGCGACATCGGCCGCTTGTAGGGACGCGCCGCGGTCAGGGCCTCGAACACGTCGCAGATCTTGACGATGCTCGTGATCATCGAGATCTGATGCGGGTGCAGGGTGTGCGGGTACCCCGAACCTCCCGGTGCTCGGTGATGGCCGAAGGCGGCGGCGATCGCCAGGGGATCGCTGTCGTTGTGGCCCAGCAGGCATTCGGCGCCGAGTTCCGCGTGGCGGTTCATCAGCCGGCGCTGCTCGTCGTCGAGTGGACGCGTGGAATGCAGGATCTCGAACGGGATCAGCGACTTGCCGACGTCGTGCAGCAAGGCCGCGGTGCCGATGCGGATCAACAGGTCGCGATCGTCGGTCAACGACTTGGCGAAGTGCATGCTGAGGATCGCGACCCGCAGCGAGTGGCCCAGGGTGAAGGCGTCGTACTGATCCTGGCGGGCGAGTCCGAGCAGCGACTGGTCGCCCGACTCGAGCTGGTTCAGCACCTGCTCGGCCTGCGTCTGCACGGGCGCGAAGTCGATGCGGCCGCCGCGGCAGACCGACACCGTGATGTTCTGCAGCAGGTCGATGACCGACTGGTAGAAGCGCACACCGACGCGCACGGTCGAGTCCTTGGTGCGGGCGGCCGAGGCGCGCATCGGGCCATCGACGTAGGGCGGCAACAGGCGGACCTGCTGGCATTGCCGTGCTTGCAGGGTCGCATTGAGGTGGGTGTAGTCGTGCCCAGGCTGAGGGCGCGCCACCACCGCGACGAACAGCTCCGCGAGTTCGTGGGGCTCCACGGCAGCGCCGAGTTCGAGGCCACCCGAGCCCCACTGCTGGAGCAAGCCGATCAGGCGGGGGGCGCCGATGCTGGCGCCCAGCAGAGGACTTTCCCGGTAGATGATGAGGCCGTCGGCGCAGCCGATGGTGACATGGTCTTCGCCCGTCGCTTCGCAAAGCTCGCGCAGCGTGTTCTTCACGCTGGCGATCGAGCCCTGCACGCGCGGATGCTCGATCTGGTAGATCCTGGAATTGACGAGTGCGGCGACCAGTTCGTCGACGAGCAGCGTGGCCTCGACGGTGGCGTCGAATGGTTGCGCAAGTTCCGCGGTGGTCATGATCGTGGTCTGGTGGCGGTGGCATCGAGGGCGGTGAGGGTCGCCAGGGCCCGCCGGCGGACTTCGCGGGCCTTCTGGCCAAGGCAGGTGAACAGCCCCATCTTCGCGAGCTCCCGCAACAGCGCGTTCGTCTCGGGCTCGGGCGCGTAGCGGAGGTTGTCGATGGCCGCCAGGTACAGCTCGTGGGTGAGACGGCCCTTGCCGCGTTCGACCGCGGCGCGCAGCAAGCGGCACGTGGCCATCTGCAGTGGTCCTTCGACCTTGTGCCGCGCCGCGGCGAGCAGGACTTGCTGCAGGTAGTCGCGCGGCAGTTCGTCTACCGACTCGACCGAAGCCAGCGCCGCCGCCTCGGCGGCGGCCAGAGGCAGCCCGCGCGCGTAGTCGAGCAGCAGCTGGCGGATCTGGCGCGTACCGTGGGTCGCCGCGTGGGGAACGAATTGCAGGATCACGTCGCCGCCGACGCGGGTCAGGGCGGTGACGACGATCGGGTCGAGCAACGCACCTGCCTTGGCGGCGGCGGCAGCACCGCCGAGTGGCAGGATCGTGGCCAGGAGTTCCAGTCCTTGACGGAGAGTGCGCAGCCCGTCTTCGTCGCCGCCAAGCAGGCGCGACGCCAGCGGCAGCAGCTCGGGGAAACCGCGCGCGACGAACTCGGCGTCGACGTGGCCCCGACTGCGCAGCAGCGGCCCGAGGCCGGCATCGACGAGGCTCCGCAGCAGGCGCGCTCGCGTCGGGGCCGAAAGCGCCGCGCTCTGGCTCCCCTGCCGCACGTACACGTCGAGCAGGTCGCCCAGCCAGGCGCCGTGGCTGGCGAACGCGATGGCCAGGTGTTGCTCGGCAGCCTTGGTGATCGCCGTGTCCGCGGCGTTGGCGAGAACGTGCAGGCAGATGCCGCACAGCTCGCGACCGAGCGTTGGATCGTTCGCGTCCTGCTTCTTCGCAGAAGGCAGTCGCAGGTCGGCTGCTGCCGGGAGCGCCGCGAGTTCCTCGAGCAGGAGCTCGAGGCTGGCGACGATCTTCTCGTCCTCGGGCCGGCCGCTCGGCAGATCCTTCCTGACGGTCTGTTGGGTGGCCTTGGTCTTGAAGTACTTGGGCGCCACGGCCAGCGCCTTGCGCAGGAGGTCCGCGCCCTTGACCTTGGCGTTGCGTCGCACGATTTCGCCGAGTTGCACCTCGACGCGGGCGAGGATCCCCTTGACGGCTTCTTCGATCTGGTGCGGGTCGTTCGACACGTCCGCGGGCATCAGGTCGGCGATGGCATCCAGGAGATCGATCTGGCGTTCGGTGACGTTCGCCGGGTCCACGCAGTTCTGCTCGATGGCCAGCAGGCGCTGCTGCACGTCGGTGTCGGCCGACAGCCGGTCGAGCACTGCCTGGACATGGGGGCGGTGCTGGCGCCGGCGTTCGCCGCCGGTCCCGGCGTCGGCCTCCCGCGGCGGCGCGGATGAGTTCGTCACCTCGCTGGACTCGCCGTCGGCGGAGTAGCGGCCCGTGAACATCAGCTGCAGTGGCCGCAGGCGGGCATGGCCCTTCGGCCATTGCGAGAGCAGCGTGGCCCGATCGCGTCCCCGGCAACCGTTCAGCAGCGCCGCGAACTCACTGACGTCCACCATCGTGCAATCGGCGGCGAACTCGATGCCGCGCAGGCCGACGTCCCGCAGTCGCTGCGCCAGCCACTGCGCACCGGGTGTGTTGTCGGGGATCATCGTGCCGGCGACAGCGACTCCCTCTTCGTTCACGGCGACGTCGACCTGCCCCTGCTTGCTCGCGTGAGCGCGCAGTTGTTCGAC
>JAYUCN010000648.1:0-1518 GCA_043740335.1 Planctomycetota bacterium | reverse complement strand
AGATCGCCGGGGCGCCCAAGCGCCTCGACTTCGCGTGCGAAGACGTGTTCGTAGCCTGCATCGTTGCCGATGGCCGTCAGGGTCGGGACCTGGTGGCCCAACGCGATGGCCGCGTACGGGCGTCGCTGCTTCTGCTCGAACCAGCCAACCAGTTCGCCCGCGGCATGCGCCGCATCGCACGAACTGCCGCCGTTGCCACACAGCAGGATCTTGCCGCCGCCGCGCAGCGTAGCCACCGCCAGCTCACAGAGCCGGATCAGGCTCGGGAGGCACGACGCCAGCGCTCGCTGCTTGGTGGCGATGCTGTCTTCGAACGCGGCCCGGATCTTCGCTTCGTTCATCGTGCACCCGTGCGTGCTCAGAACGGTTTTGCCTGGGCGAGCCAGGCTGCCGTGGCGCCTAGGCCGACGACGAGCAGCAGGGCCAGGAAGCGCGGCAGCACGCCGCGTCGGATCAGGATCGGCACCGCCGCCAACACGACCCAGCAGGCGATCTTGGCGAACAACCAGGGCCGCCATTCGAGGTTCGATTTGTGAGCGAAGCCGATGCCCGCGACGAGCATCACGAGCAGGCCGATGCCGTGCATGGCGAGGAACAACGGTGGGGTCTTGCCCCCCTCGCGACCGCCCGACGCGAGCACGCCGCCGAGGCCGAGAAACAGGAGCAGCACACCAACGATGTGGAGGAGACGGTAGACCTCTGGAGGCATGGGGCGGAATCATGGAGGACCGCCGCCGTCGGCGCCTTCTTTCCGCGGTCGATTCTGCACAGTGCGTCGATCCGTCGCCGACGAACGCGCGGCTACACTGCGGCCGGCATGCCCGATCCGCTTCACCCCGTCTTCGAATCGCTGCGCCGCGACCGCGTCGACGGCCCGGTCGTCGTTGCCCACCGCGGCGACAGCGCTCGCTTCCCGGAGAACACGCTGCCAGCGTTCCGCGCCGCCTGCGATCTGGGCGTCACGATGCAGGAGTTCGACATTCGTTGCTCACGCGACGGGGTGCTGCTCTGCATCCACGATGCAACGTTCGACCGGACCACGGACGCGCCAACGCGGCTCGGCCCAGGTGCCTTGGTCGAGCAGACCACGAGCCAGGAGGTGGCCCGTCTCGACGCTGGCGCATGGTGGGGAGTCGTGCACGCGGGCGCCAAGGTCCCGCAGCTGGCGCAAGTCCTCGAGGTGCTGCGGCCCGGCTGCATTCCCATGATCGAGCACAAAGCCGGCAGTGCCGACGCCTTCGTGCAGGAACTGCGTCGGCTCGACGCCCTGCGCACCTGCATCGTGCAATCGTTCGACTGGCACTTCGTGGCGGCGGCCGGACGGCTGGCGCCGGAACTCGCGCTCGCGACCTTGGGCCCGACTGCGCAGTTCCCAGAACCCGATGCAGCCGCGATCGCTGCTGCCCTGGCCCTTGGTGCTGGCATGATGCACTGGCATGACCGGGCCCTGCATCGAGCAGACGTCGATCGCATCCACGCCGCTGGCATGCTGCTGTGCACCTACACGACGGATGGTGA
>JAYUCN010000647.1:0-3836 GCA_043740335.1 Planctomycetota bacterium | reverse complement strand
CTGGTCAGCAGCAACGGCGTGAAGAGCGTCGACAACAACTTCTGACCGAGCCCACGCCTGCAGCGCCGGCTTGTTGAGGATCTCGTTGCGTTCCAAGTGGAGCGCAGCTTGGAATCTGAACAGGGGCGCGCCGCTGAGCGTGTTGCACGAGCCCGGTGACTCGCGAGAGTCATCGGGCTCGTTCGTTTGGTGGGGAGTCACCCTGGCGCGAAGACGGACGCGCGTTGGGGTAACAGGCTCACGTGCACTGGCGCCTGGCCGCCGAAGTCGCCGTCGATCTGGAACGGTGCGTCGCCGTCGATCTGGACCGCAGGGACCGTTCGCACGTCGAGCCAGGCCCCTTTCTGCAAGCGCCCGCAGATCGCACGCGCACCCTGCCACAGCCAGGCGAGGCGAGACCGCTGCCGGAAGCAGAGCACGTGCAGCATGCCGCTGTCGACCGACACTTCGGGCGTGAGGTGCATCACGCCGCCGTAGTTGCGCACGCGCGTGACGAGCACCGAACTCAAGCCGTCGAGGCGGCTGCCATCGGGGAACGTCGCGGCCAGCGTGAACCGTGGCCAGTGCCAGACGGTGTGCACGATGGGAGCGATCCACTTGTGCTTGCCGAGCGTGCCCGTGCGCACCTGGCTCACGCGATCGACGACGGCGCCGTCGACGCCGACACCGCAGAACAGCAGGAAGCGGCGCGTGCCGCACAGACCGATGGCCAGTGGCCGCAGGCAGCCGGCCGCGATCACGGCGGCGGCAGCCTCGGGTTGCTTCGGCAAGCGCAGTTCCGTCGCCAGCACGTTGGCGGTGCCGAGCGGCAGCACGCCGAGCGGACGGCTCGGGTCCGGCATGCCGTTCAGTACTTCGTTGACGGTGCCGTCGCCGCCGATCGCAATGAGCCCGTCCCAGGGTTCGGCCGCCGCGCGCGTGGCGCGCGCGGACGCGTCGCCGGCCGCGGTCGTCAGGTAGATCGCCGCCTCGATGCCGCGTTGTTGCAGCGCGACTGCGAGGCGAGGAGCGAGGATCGTGCCCTTGCCACCGCCCGAGATCGGGTTCGTGATGAGCAACACGCGGCGGGGGGATGACGGACTTCCGTTCATGGCTCCTACCGGCAACCATACGGCCTGGCATGCAGGCACTCCGCATTCTCGTCACTGGCGCCACCGGGTTCCTCGGCAGCAACGTGGTGGCAGCACTGCAGCGGGCCGGGCACACGGCACTGACGACGGCGCGCACGCGCGGCGATGCGGTGGTCGACCTGCTCGCGCCGGGCATGGTGGCTGCGGTCACGCAGGCGCTGGCTCCCGACCTCGTGATCCATCTGGCGGCCATGGCGCGGCTCGCCGACTGCGAACGGGATCCCGACCGTGCGCAGCGCACCAACGCGTGGTTGCCCGAGCAGTGGGCAGTGCGCTTCGGGGCACGCCTCCTGCACGTGTCGACGGACCTCGTCTTCGACGGCCGGGGCGCGCCCTACGACGAGTACTCGCCCGTGGCCCCGCTGTCGGTGTATGGCGTGAGCAAGGCCTCTGGCGAGCAACGCGTGATCGCGCACGGCGGTCGCGTGGTGCGCCTGCCACTGTTGTTCGGCCCCGATCCTGCGGGCCGCGGTGCGACGGCGGGGCTGCGGTCGGCGCAGCGCACTCGCTCGGTGGTGCCGCTGTTCACCAACGAGTACCGCACGCCATTGCACTGCGTCGACGCGGCCGAGGCCTTGGCCGCTGCCGTGGTCGACCCGGAAGGACCCGTGCTCACGCACCTGCCCGGTCCCGAGCGCGTGTCGCGGTGGGAGTTGGCTCAGCGCTTCTGCGCCGTGCACCGCCTGGACGCGTCGTTGTTGCGAGCCGTCGAGTGTCAGAATCCGACGCGCCCACGCGATGTCTCGTTGGCCGGATCGTGGCGACCTCGGCGTTCGCTGGCGGCGATGCTGGCCGACGCCTGAGCGGTCAACCGCCGCGCCGACCCTGGCCGCGGCCGGGACGCCGCGATTGGCGTTCGTACTCGGGCGGCACGAGCGCTTCCGGCGGCAGCGCCGCGAGTGCTTTGTCGATCTGCTGCGCGAGTTCAGGCACCTTCGCTTCGACCGCGCGCTGGCGCAGCATCTCGGCCGTCTGCACGGCGGTGATGCCGAGTCCATCGACGGCCGCCGCTGCCAGCGGTGCGATCGTGAACGCCTGCTGCAGCGCCGCTACCGCGCCGGCGAGATCGCCTGCCATGAGCTTCACGCGTGCAGTACCGGCGTGTCCCATTGCGACGTAGTGCGCACCGTCGGTGTTTCCGGTGGCGGTGCCGTAGCGAGAAAACAGGTCGATGCCCCGCTGGTAGGCAGCCAGGGCTTGCACCCCCAGGTTCTTGCGTCGGTGCGCTTCGGCGGCGACCAACGAGGCGTAGCCCGCGAACCACGGCAGCATCGCCGGTGCATCGGGCTGTTGCAGGCGCCGCGCGTACTCGGCTTCGAGGGCCGGGCCATCCTGTTGCGCGAGGATGCGCGCGCGCAGGCGCTCGTGCAGCAACGCCGAAACGGGGAACCGCTGCAGCCCGCGGTCGAGCACCGCATCGGCCTCCGGCGTACCGAAGAACTGCAGGAAGTCGTAGTGGTGGGCGACGTGCGTGTCGCTGCCGAGCGGGTGCTTGCCGAGCACGGCGTACGTCGCATGCACATCCGTCGACCACGCCGGTGGCCACTCCTTCTTCTCGCGCACGGCGGCCACGATCGCCTCCTGCCTGGCTTCGGCGAACAGCGCCAGCAGTTCCACGGCGAGGCGGCCCGGTGCCTCGGGCGGCAACCGCGGGGCCGCGGTGATGGCGAGCTCGTAGGCCTCGGCCAGCCGCCCGAGTCGGAACGTCGTGACGGCGCGCAGGGCAGCGGGTCGCCAACCTGTCGCCCCTTGCGCGATCGCGGCCAGCACTTCGCGTTCAGCATCCGCGAGCAGGAGCCGCCGGGCCTGATCCGCCTGGCGCGAGGCGCCGCGGCCACCGCTCGCCGTGGTCTCCAATGCCAGGAAGAGGCTCGTTTCCGCGACGTCGAGCCGCGCCTCGAGGTCGGCCGGTCGCGCGGCGAGGGCGGCGTCGCGCGCCGACGCTTTGGCGGCGAGGTCGTTCTCGGCAGCTGCGGCGGCGTAACTCTGGCCGTTCATCGCCGCGTTCCACCGACTCGTGTCGATCGTCGTACTGGGCTGCACGAGCCCGCGGTGTGCCGTCGCCAGCGTGCGCGCGCGCGTCGAGGTCTCGCCGAAGCGACCGATCGCGTCGACGAGGTTGCTGCGTTCGGCGGCGTCCATCGGCACGCGCAGCGTTGCGGCGATGAGATCGACCACCCCCGGATCCTTCGCCGCGACCATGCCCGTGCGCGCCTGCCGTGCGAGGTCGGGGTCGAGCCCCCAGGCGGCGAGACGCAGGATCTCGACCGGAACCTGTTCGCCGGCGGCGATCGCGGCCTGCAGCAGCGCGCGCCGCTGCTCGGCGTCGGCCTTGCCGAAGACGTGCTCGATGTCGTCGCGGTCCTGGCTGTCGGGGCTCGCGAGCTTTTCCTGCAGGGAACGGTCCCCCTTCACGATCGGCGGCGCCTGGATCTTGCGGTGCTTGATGCCGTCGTCGATCGCCTGGAAGACCGACGCGGTGTCCCACATGTAGAAGACGTCGTAGGCCTCGCTGCCGTCGAGCTCGACCATGATGTGGCGCGGCGCGATGCGCTTGCCGTCGAGGAACTTCTCGTAGACGAGGGGTTCCATCGCCATGTGTTCGCCGCACGTCACGCACCCGAAGCGCGGGCACGGAATGCGCTGGCCCTGCTCGTCGTAGTCGCGCGCGTTGTGGCGGTAGACCGACGCGATGACGCAGACGTA
>JAYUCN010000646.1:0-1520 GCA_043740335.1 Planctomycetota bacterium | reverse complement strand
CGGGATCGATGCGGTCGTTGCCGTCGGCGTTGAACAACGGTGCGATGACGAGCGTGAAACGAGCGAGCAGATCGCCGTGCCGGCCGCGCAGGACGTCGCGCACGAACATGAGGCCCGCTTCCTTGCCTTCGACCTCGCCGGCGTGGATGCCGCAGACGACGAGCACGACGGGCAGGCCCGAGGCATGGGCGGCCTTGGGCGTGAAGTGCCCGTGCTGCGACAGCACGAGAAGCGGCAGCTTGCGTCCCTCCGGCGTGCTGCCGAAGTCGGTGACATCGAGCCGCGGATCCTTCGCACTCGCGAGCGCTGCGACGAACGCCATCACGTCGGCGTGGCGCGAAGTTTCGGTGAACGCGCTGCGCTCGGCGCGCGTCTGCAGATCGGAGAATGGGTCGGTTGCCATGGCAGGTCCTGCGGGATGTCACCGGCATGACGTTGCGGTGGCAGCAGCACCATGGTCGCGCCGCCGATGCGCCACGGCGAGCGCATTCCCACGCGGAGCAGGGGCGAACGGGCGCGCGACGGACGCCGTCGTGCCGACGTCGTTGCGAGCAGGTGCAATCCAAAGCCATGTCGAAACCCTGGAAGCCGCATGGCTCCTGGCCTGGACGGCAGCGATCATTTTATATCCGCCGCTCCAACGTGCTTGTCGGCTCGCGGCCATCCTCACCAGCGGATCTGGTGGAACAACGCGAGCAACTTCGCGCCGGCTGTCGCATGCACGTGCGCGACGTGCGCGGCCGTCGAGCGGGAACTCGTCTACACGCAACGGTCTGGCCCGATGCCGATGCCGCGCCCGCTGCAGATGACCGCCGAGGCGCCATCGCGCAGCCAGCGCGCCACTGCGAGCGCATTGCCGAGTCGTTCGCGCGCGCGGCCGTGGCAGGCGTTCTCGACCTGCAGCAGGCCTTCGCGCTGCATGACGGTCTCGAGGAAGCTCGCGCGGTGGTTGCGCAGGTTGCAGTAGTTCGTCTTCAGCACCGTCCGCTGCGTGTCAGCGTCGAGCATGGCGCGGCCCCATTCGAACGAACCCTGCGTCCACGCCGCGATCGGCGCACCTGCCACGAACGTCGCGAAGCGCGCGCGTGCGGTCGCCACGGCCTCGCCGTCGGCGAGCATTTCGGCAGGCAGCTGCATGTAGGCCAGATGATGTGGCGAGGGCAATGCACCCGCTGGCTTCAGGAATGCTTCGAAGGATTCGCCGGTCTCGACGCGCGCCGCGACCCACTGCACGAGTTCGCGCGCGGCGGCAGGGTCGCCACCCGGCAACGACGACTCGGCGTAGACGACGACGAGCCGAGGATCCGCGAGCAGGGGCGACAGCGCGCGCGACGGACGTTGTCGTGCCACCTTGCTGCGGCCGGGGCGGCCGACGGTGGCCACCATCTCGATCTGTCGATCGATCATGCGTTCGAAGGCCACGAGCAGCCCGTCGAGTCCCGCCGTCGCCGGCTCGAGGATCTGCAGCGCGGCGACGATCGCTTCGAGCGTCGACACGTAGTCGGCCTGCGGTTCGCGCC
>JAYUCN010000645.1:0-3842 GCA_043740335.1 Planctomycetota bacterium | reverse complement strand
CTTCTCGTAGAGGCGGGCACGGCGGCGATTGTCAGGCAGCGGCGCCACGAACGACTGCGTGCCGAGCACGAGCTGGGCGTACGCGATCGTGTCCGTGTCGGGCATCTCGAGGGTGCTGCCCGAGCGCCAGGCGTCGAAGAGGCTCACGCCGGCGAAGACCGCGCCGTTGCGGTCGGCATAGAGGTGTTCGAAGTAGCTGCCGAGTCGCCGCTGCACCGGGTCGGTGTCGAGGGCGGTCAGCACCTGGGCCACGGCGTGGTCGGTGCCCGGCGCGTAGCCGTGAGCGTAGTTGGCGAAGCGCTCGTCGTCCGTGAGATCAAGAGGCCGCCGCACCGCAGCGCCCTGCTGCCAGTCGTACGACACGCTCGCGTTGAGGTCGGGCAGGCACGGCAACGGGTGCATGCTGCGCGTCGCCCGGCGATGGGCATCGCTGCCCGACCCGACGAGCGACCGCGGGGCGGCATCCGGCGCGTAGGTGCGCGGGTCGAACCACACGGGCTGGCTGGCCACCGGGTAGGCGCCCTTGCCGCGTTGCGCCGATTGGATCCGCTGCAGGGTGTCGTGCTGCTCGCGTTGCAGGCGTCGTTCCATGTTGCGCACGACGGTCGACCGTTGCTCCTGGCCGAGCTTCTGGTAGCGCTCGAGCAACTCCGTCGCGGTCGGGACTGTCGGCGCAACCGGAGCCTCGGGTGCCTGCGCGGCAAGGAACGCGGCCAGGACGTTCGCAACGAGCACGCCGACCCTTCTCATCCACCGCTCCGCTGGCTCGACCGGCGCAGTACGGTCCCGGCGCGCACGCCGGTCAGATGGTCCTGGTTGACCGCGATCTGGCCGTTGACGATCACGAGGCGGATGCCCTCGGGATGCAACGTCGGTTCGGTGAACGTGGCGTGGTCGAGGATCGTTCTGGCATCGAACACGACGAGGTCGGCGAAGGCGCCGACGCGCAGTTCGCCGCGGTCCGTGAGGCCGAAGATCTTCGCCGGCAGCGAGGTCATCTTGTGGATCGCCGTCGGCAGGTCGGTGACGCCGCGTTCCCGCACGTAGTGGCCGAGTACGCGCGGGTTGTTGCCGGAACCGCGCGGATGAGGCCGATCGGCGCTGACTTCGGCCCGGATGCCGGCGTCGCTGGCGATGGCGATCCACTCTTCCTGCATGAAGCGCTCGACGTCTTGTTCCGCCATCGTGTGGTAGACCATGCCGACGCGGGCGGGGGCCGCCGCGATGAACAGTTCGATTGCGAGGTCGGCCTGTGCTTGCCGGTCGCTGCGCTGGAGATGCTTCTCGGCAGCCTCGGGCAGCAGCAAGCCGTTCAGGTCTTGATTGCCCTTCGCCGACGCGATGCGCGCATAGCGGAAGTCACCGAAGCCGACCTGGTCCATCTTGCCGAGCAGGGCTTCGTGGATCTTCTTCTGGAACTCACCGTCGTCACGCAGACGCGCCGCGAACGCTTCGCGCCCGACCTCGAGCTCGTCGGCGGGGAACAGCACGTCGAGTCCCGTCGAGCTCGCGTCGTAGGCGTATTGGTCGGCCGTCACACGCACGCCCCTGGCCCTGGCCTGCTGCAGCACGTCGAGCACTCGAGCCGCGCTGCCGTGGTTGGGCTTGCCCGTGACCTTGATGTGGCTGATGTGGACTTGAACCGAGGCGGCCTCGCCGATCGCCAGCGCTTCCTCGATCGCGTCGAGCACCTTCTCGTTCTCGTAGCGCATGTGGCTCGCATAGAGGCCGCCGTAGCGGCCGGCGACCGCCGCCAGGGCCGCGATCTCCGCGCGCTCGGCGTAGATGCCCGGTACGTAGATCAATCCGGTCGACAGGCCGAAGGCGCCGGCCTGCATGCCGGTATCGACGAGGTCCGCCATGCGCTGCAGCTCGGTCGCGTCGGGGGCGCGGTTCCTGGTGCCGAGCACGGCCGTGCGCACGGTGCCGTGACCGACGAGGCTGCCGTAGTTGACGCCGATGCCGCCCTTCTCGAGCCGCGCGAAGTGCGCCGCGAGGTCTTGCACCGAGCCGCCGCAGTTGCCCGTGATGATCGTCGTGACCCCCATGCGCAGGAAGTTCTGGCACAGGGGCTCGCGCACGATGTCGGCGTCGACGTGGGTATGCACGTCGATGAAGCCCGGCGCCACGTGCAGGCCGGCCAGGTCGACCACGGGTGTGCCAGGGGCCACCTCGAAGTCGCCGAGGGCCGCGATGCGGCCACCTCGGATACCCAAGCTGCCGGGAGTCATCGTGCGGGCAGCGCCATCCACGAGCGTGCACGAACGCAGCACGAGGTCGAAGGCAGATGGGGCCGTCGCCTGGTCCTGGGCGGTGTCGGGTGGCGCGAGGATGCAGACGAACGCCAGCACGGCGGTGCCGTGGTGCAGGGCAGCGAACATGGGCGGCATGCTACGTAGGCCGCAGACCAGACGCCCGCCCGTTCCCCTGGGGCGAAGGCGACGCCACGTCGCAGCGGTGCAACGTTTTTTTGTCCTCGGTGTGAAACTCGCCCTGGTGTGATGGGTAGTTCCGCTCGTTCGAGCCGCTGGTGTGATCCTCGACTCGGGCACAACGAGACTCTCCACCGAGGAGGAATGAGCACGTCGCCCAGTCCTCCGGGGGCGAGGTGGAGAGTCTTCTTTCCCTCCGCACGCGCAGCCCGTCAGCGCAGCCGACTCATCCACTGGTCGACCTGCGGCGCATCGCCGAACACGGTGACGAGGGTTTCGCGCAACTCGGCCTTGGTGCTGCCGAAGTGCATCGCGCCGCGCGCGTGGCCGACGAACTGCCGCAGCTGGTTCTGCGCGGCAAGGGCACCGACGGCGAGTAGTTCGCGCATGCGCGGACCGAAATGCGGTCGCGTGAGGACCCGGCCGTAGGCCGCCTCCAGCACGAAGTCGTGGAAGTCCTGGTGGAAACCCCGCAGCATCGCCGCGACCGCATCCTGGTTGGGGCCGTAGATCCCCGCGAACAATGCCAGGCCGGCGGGACCCTGTTCGACCGGCGGCAGGCCGCCACCGGCGGGTGGAGTCGCCGCTGGCCAGACCTCGCCGAGTTGCTCGAAGGCGGTGACGACCCGGGGGAAGCCGCAGAAGAGCACTGCTTGCAGCAAGGTCTCTTCGAGATCCTGGCTCGGCAAGGCCCGCGCCGCGGCGGCGTGGGTGCAGGCCTGCAGGCAGTCCCAGTCCGCTCGCCATACGGCTGTGATCGTGAGGACCATCAACCGGATCTGGGGCGACAGACCATCGCGCAACAGCAGTTCGTCGATCAGCATGCGCCGAAAGGCTACGCCGCACCCATCAGTTCTCCATGCCGGCCTGGGCCACCGCCGCGAGGATCTCGGCTCGTTGCCCTTCGGTCAGGGCCAGAGCCTGCATCGCGTCCGCGTCGCACAAGTCGCCGCGATAGCCGCCCTGCGTGCTGCCGGCAGCCAGGTGCGCGAACGTGTTGGCCGCCTTGACGAGGAATCCGCGTGCCCAGTCCGCTGCATTGGTGGCCGGGCTGTGGTGGTACATGACCGCAGCTTGCACCGTCTCTGGGAGCTTCCAGCGGTTCGCCAACAGGCCGCCGACATGGGCGTGGTTGAAGCCGAAGAGTTCGATCTCGGCCCTTGCCAGTGACACCTTGTTCGTGTTCGAGAGGCGCATTGCTTCGCCGAACCGGTCGGCCTGCGCGTTGATGAGGATGAGCTTGCCGATATCGTGCATGAGGCCGCTCGTGTATGCATCGTCCTTCGACAGCCCCTGGGCCGCGGGCGACCGCTCGGCCAGCATGCGGCACGCCACCGCCGTCTTGAAGCTGTGATCCCACAGCCACCTCGCATCGAATCCGCCAACCTGGTGGGTCTTGCCGAACGTCTG
>JAYUCN010000644.1:0-9345 GCA_043740335.1 Planctomycetota bacterium | reverse complement strand
TTGCGCGCGCTCCTTCCCCAAGCGGTGGAGATCGTCACAGCTTCCCCACTGCCCGAAGCGATGCGCACGGCGTATGCAGAGCTGCTGGTCGCTCGCGCACCGCAGTGAGATCGCAGCACGCGTCGCCCGCCTCACTCCCGCCGCAGCACCACGATCCGGTTCGTGTTGGTGCCGCTCTTGTTGTTGTCGATACCCCAGCAGTTCGCGGTCTTGGTGAACTCCTGCGCGTTCACCATGACGAGCTCAGGCACGAAGCCGACGCTGCTCGCACACGGCACTACAGCCTCTTCGAGCTTGATGCTGCCGCCCTTCACTTCGCCGACTTCGAACGCGACGTAGCCGCCGCGTCGCACGACGCGATACAGCTCGATGAACGCTTCCCGCATCGCCTGTTGCCACGCTTCGACCGTGCGCGCCATCGTGATCGGCACCGACTGCGCGTCGATGCCGCAGAACCAGCAACGCAGCCAGTTGTCGTCCGCGTACTGCACGACATTGAGGAAGGGCGGCGACGTGACCACGAGTTGCACGCTCGCATCCTCAAGCTGCGGCATCGCCGACGCGGGCCCCGTCGTCAGCACCGCCGCCTCGGCCCGCGGTGCCGACTCACGGCGCCACAATGGGCTCACGTCCTGCAGCAACGCCTTCGACTTCTTCTTCAGGATCGCCTTCACGTCGCGGCTCGGCGGCGTTTGCTTGCGCTTGTCGTTGATCTTGCGTTGCGCGTTCGCCGACGTCGCCTGGTTCGGCGGCAACGTGTAGACCGAGAAGAACCCCGGGGAGTGACCCGTGAGGCGATTCACCGCGACCATGCGGATCCACTCGTCGACGGCGTCCAGCGTGCCGTTCGTGGCCTTCGCCAGCAGTTGTTCACGCAGCGAACAGATCGCGCGCAGCGTGTCGGGGTGGAAGAACACCAGCAGGTCGTCCTCGAGCGGACCGTCCCAGGCAAGCACGAGCGAATCGATGCGCGCCACGATGGCCGCCAGCGACGGCGGGCAGAGCCGCGGGCGCACCAGCATCGCTGACAGCGGGTTGACGTCGTTGCCACACGGGATGCGCCCACGCAGCGCGGCCTCGAGCGGCGTCGTGCCACGGCCCATGAACGGATCGAGTACCCGATCGCCGGCATTCGACAGTCGTTCGAGGAAGAACGCGGGCAGCGACGGCTTGAAGCAGGCGCGGTAGCTGATCTCGTGCAGGCTGTGCCCTTCGCGCTGCGCGCTCGTCCAGAACTCGTTCGTGAACGTGGGCACGCGGATTCCTCCCGCATCGAGTTCGCCGCAGAGCGTCCGCGTGCCGAACGCCGCGAACTCGCGCAGCTCCGCCGCGAGGTCACGCGAGCGGGTTCGGATCGGTTCAGCGGCCGCGTCAGTCACGGCGTCATGGGAACAACTCACAGCCCGGATCACAAGGCTGCTCGAGATCACCTGACCGGGGCGGACCCAACGCGCTCGCGACTCCCATGCGGCGTCCTGCCGCGGTGCTCACGCGAGCCGCACCCACAGGGCCTTCGATGGGATCCCGGCCAAAGACAGCACGAACATCATGTAGTAGCCGCGCGGTGCCTGGGCTTCGCTCGGGGCCGTGAACTCCAGCACGCTTGGACCGATCGGCGTGACCAGGCACTCGAAGTAGCGCTGGTGCATGTCGCTGCTGTGCGTCGTCGAACCGGGGGAGATCAACACGACCTTGCCGAGCTTGAAGCCGAGTGGTTCGTCGTCGGCATCGCGACCAACGTGGAACCCCGGCACCGCGGCACCTGTAGGACGTGACAACACGCAGGTGCCGTCCGGATCGGTGGAGCTCGGATCGAAGATGCTGAGTCCCGTCGGCCGGATCGGCGGCGGTGACCCAGTCAGGTAGGGCGGCAGGTAGATCTGATAGTCCCAGGTGCGCGTGTTGCCCCCAGCCACCAACACACTGCCGTCCGGCAGCAGCACGGCAGTCGAGTGGTAGGCGCGCGATCCCTGATGCTTTGGCTGCAGCGTCCAGCCGATCCCCCAGCGGAACAACTCCGGCGCATTGGTCGGTCCCGACAGGTCTTCGCCACCGACGAGGAAGATCGACGCGTCGGGCAGCAGCACGGCAGTGGCGTGTTGGCGCGCGATCGTCAGGCCTGGCGCGTCGAACCATGGCAACTCGAGTGCGGAGGCGAAGCAGAACTCGCAGGTATTGGTCGGAGCGATCCCGGCCCCCGCTGCACCCCCGATGCGAACGACGAGGTCGGTGAACACATCGTTGCCAGCCGTCACCCGTGCGAACAGCACCGCGGAGCAGGCATGGCGGTACTGGGAGCCTCCCTGTGTGGTGGTCCATCGCTGTGCCCAGGGCAGGGCGGCGTCCAACGGGTTCGTGCTGCCCGCGTTGAAACTGTGGTCCACCTGAGCGGACCGCCTGATATCACCGGCCATGAACACGCGCGCGTTCGTCAGGAAGTGGCAGCGAGGGTACTCATGGAAACCATCGATGAGCGCGTAGGGCGGATCGCTTGGCGTGCTCGGATCGACTGAGCCCCACCACTGGGTGGCGGTGCCCATCTTGTCGGTGAAGACGCGCCGAGCATCCGCCAGTGTGCTGTCAAGCAGCAGCAAGGCTTCGTACGTGAACCACTCACGCTGCACCCCCTGCCCTTCCTGCGGATTGTCCGAACCGCCAGAAACCAACATCGTCTCGATGAGTGCCGGCGCGCCGGGGAACGGCGGCGGGCGCACGAATCTCTGCGTCAGGGTCACCGTCGGGTAGTAGCGATCCGCGCGCAGCGAGACCCTCTCGTCGCGCCATCTCGTTCCGTGCGCACTGCCATAGATCGGAACAGTGCCACCCGCGAACGGTGCGTTGTCGAACCGCGGGTCGAACGTGAAGACGAGCCGCGCCCCGAGATCGGCCGGCGTGTGTTCGGTGCCGCCTGCCACGACCAGGTAGCCGAACGGCGACCAGGCATGGCCCGAACAGAAGAGATCCTGCGAACTCGGTGGGACGATGGACGCCGGACGAACGGGGAGAAAGTAGTTGAAGAACCGCGTGGTCGCATTCGCGTCCGGGTCGACGATCGCGTAGCGCTGAAAGCTCCAGAGGTCGGGTGAGAACGGATTGGCGAAGTGAAACACCTCTCCCGCATCCCAGACGATCACCTTGCCCCTGTGCACTCCCACCGGAATGTGTGCCATGTGGACGGCGTTGAAGGTCTGCGGCCATGTCGGCCGCAACACCGGCGAGTTGAACGGATACTCCGCATTCGTCGCAGCTGCCGTGTTGTGCTGATGCTTGAACGGCGGCAACCATTTCCCGCTGCCCCGCTCCGGCAACCCGTCGGCGATCTCCTTCACGACGCAACCACCGGCAAGGAGTGAGCCTCCACTGCCGAGAATCGTGAACGGCGTTCACGATTCCGGCACCGGTAGCTCACGTTGGGTTGCGGGCAGGGCCCGCGTTGGGCGAGTGAGTGACGACGGACCATCGTGCCGCCTGGAATGGCGAAGTGCCTGCCCATGGTGCGGGAACTAGAACAGGTTCTCGCTGGCAGACAACCCCGTCGCATCGAGCCAGCTGCGGACTCTGCGGTTGCCCTCGCGGCGGAGGCGAACCGGTTGGCTGCAGCCGCCCGCTCATGGCCCTGGCGCCCAGCAACCGTAAGATCCGCGCCCTTCCATCCCCCATGTCGATCCGCCGCGAAGGCCCCGTCACCGAGCGTCTGCTCGCGCTGTTGCGCGACCATCCGGGGCCGGACCCTGCGTGCATCGGGACGCCCGACGAACCGATCGCGCCCCATTCGCCGCTGACGCGCCGCCAAGCCGTTGCCCTCTTCGAGTCGGCGATCCAGTCGCGCCTGCAGGACCTGCTGTCGCGCGAGCTCAAGGACAAGGGCATCAGCTTCTACACGATCGGCAGCAGCGGCCACGAGGCGAACGCGATCTTCGGCCAGCTCCTGCGCGCGACGGACACGGCGTTCCTGCACTACCGCAGCGGTGCCTTCATGGCGGCGCGCTTGCGCAAGGGACGCGGCGAGACGCCGTTCTTCGACGCGATGCTGTCGTTCTGCGCGTCGGCCGAAGACCCCATCAGCGGCGGCCGGCACAAAGTGCTCGGTTCGCCGACGCTGCACGTGCCGCCGCAGACGAGCACGATCGCGAGCCACCTGCCGAAGGCGGTCGGCTTCGCGATGGCGCTCCAGAAGTTGGAACGGCAGGGCATCCCTGCGCGCAGCGGCGTGCCCTGGGACAGCATCGTCTACTGCAGCTTCGGCGACGCCTCGATGAACCACGCGACCGCGCAGGCCGGCTTCCACGCTGCGGGGGCGGCCGTGCTGCACAACCAGCCGTGCCCGATCCTGTTCGCGTGCGAAGACAACGGCATCGGCATCTCGGTGCGCACGCCCGACACCTTCGTCGCGCGCATGATGGAGGCGCGCCCCGGCATCCGCTACTTCGCGTGTGACGGCCAGGATTTTCCCGGCGTGTGGGCGACCGCGCAGGAGGCGATCGACTTCGTGCGCACGCACCGCAAGCCGGCCTTCGTGCACAGCAAGACCGTGCGCCTCATGGGTCACGCCGGCTCGGACGTCGAGACCAACTACATGCCCGTGGAGCAGATCGAACAGAACGAGCAGCGCGACCCGCTGCTCGCCTTCGCCGATCTTCTGCTGCGCAGCGGGGCCATCGACAAGAACGGCATCCTGGCGCTCTACCGCGACACTGACGAGCGGCTGCGGCGCGCAGCGACCGAGGCGGCATCGCGCAGGAAGCTCACGAGCGTCGCCGAGATCGTGCAACCGCTCGTGCGTCCGCAGCTCTTCCAGAGCGAACTGAAGGTCGCCGATCGCGAGACGCGGCTGCAGGTCTTCGGCGGCAAGCTGCCCGAGGACGATCCGCGCCCGCGCCACCTCGCGTTCCGCATCCCGCAAGCACTGACCGATCTGCTCGCGGCGTACCCGAACGCGTTCCTGTTCGGCGAGGACGTCGCCAGGAAGGGTGGCGTCTACAACGCCACGACCGGGCTCTTCGACACGTTCGGCGGCGGCCGCGTCTTCAACACGATCCTCGACGAGACGACGATCCTCGGTCTCGCGCAGGGCATGGCGCAGGCCGGGTGCCTGCCGTTCCCCGAGATCCAGTACCTCGCCTACATCCACAACGCGCTCGATCAGATCCGCGGCGAAGCGGCGTCGCTGCAGTTCTTCAGCACCGGGCCGGCCGGACAGAAGGGCACCGTCCAGGTCCCGAGCTACCAGAACCCGATGGTCGTGCGCATCGCCGGCCTCGCCTACCAGAAGGGTTTCGGCGGCCACTTCCACAACGACAACTCGGTCGGGGCCCTGCTCGACATTCCTGGCATCGTGCTCGGCGTGCCAGCGCGTGCCGACGATGCCGTGCTGATGTTGCGCGCGATGACGTCCGCGGCGCACGAGCACGGCATGGTGTGCCTGTTCCTCGAGCCGATCGCGCTCTACATGCAGAAGGACCTGCACGCACCGAACGACGGGCTGTGGCAATTCCCCTACCCGCCGCCGCACGAACTCATGGGCCTCGGCGATGGGCGCGTCTACGAACCGAGCGACGACGACCAGCTCACGATCGTGACGTTCGGCAATGGTCTCTGGATGAGTCTGCGCGCGCAGAAGCAGCTGCGAGCACGCGGTGTCAAGGCGCGGGTGTTCGACCTGCGCTGGCTGCTGCCCATGCCGATCGACCAGGTGAAGGAACATGTGCGCGCGACGGGCCGCTGCCTCGTCGTCGACGAGTGTCGCTACACGCATGGCGGGCCGAGCCCGATGATCCTCACCGAACTCTGCCAGGATCCCGAGTTCGCTGGCTGCGTGCTGCGCCGCATCGCCGCGATCGACACCTACGTGCCGCTGGCGGCTGCCGCCAACCTCGTGCTCGTGCAGCAGGACGACATCGAGCAGGCGGCGCTCTCGATCTGCGAGGAACGGGTCCGGTGACGAAACCAACCGCCGTGTTGTTCTGCCCTGGTCGCGGTTCCTACGGCAAGGACGATCTCGGCTTCATCGGCCGCACGCTGCGACCGGGCCCCGTTGCTGACGCGTTGCGCGCGTGCGACGAGTGGCGCCGTTCGCAGAACCGGGAGGCGCTGTCGGCGATCGACGGCGCCGAGAAGTTCCGGCCGGGCCTGCACCTCGACGGTGAGAACGCCGCCGAGCTCATCTACTTCGGCACCATGGCGCACGTCGAACACCTGCGCGAGCGCTTCGAGATCCTCGCTGTCGCGGGCAACTCGCTCGGTTGGTACACGGCGCTGCCAGCCAGCGGTGCCTGCGATCCGACGAGCGGCTGGCGCCTCGTAGCCTTGATGGCAGCACTCCAGAAGCAGGTTGCCGGCGGCCAGGTGCTCATGACGACCGTCGGCGACGACTGGCAGCGCAATCCGGAGCTGTGGGTCGCTGTACGGGCCACGGTGGACGCGCTGCAGGATCGCGGCGACGCGTCCTTCTGCGACTACAGCATCCACCTCGGCGGGCATGAAGTGCTGGCCGGAACCGAAGCCGCCGTCGTCGAACTGCTGACGCGGCTACCGAAGGTGAAGGTCGGCGAGCGCGACTTCCCGTTCCGGCTCGCTGGCCACGGCCCCTTCCACACCCGCCTCTGCGAGAGCACATCGGTCCAGGCGACAGCGACGCTGGCCGATCTGCCGGTCACAGCGCCGACGTGTCACCTCATCGATGGCTTTGGCAACGTGCACTCGCCGTGGTCCGCCGATCCGCGCGAGCTGCTGCGCTACACGACGCACGAACAGGTCGTGGAGACGTTCGATTTCTCCGCGGGCGTGCGCACCGCGATGCGCGAGTTCCAGCCCGACGTGTTGCTCTGCGCCGGACCGGGTTCTTCGCTGCGGGCACCGGTCGGACACTGCGTCCTGGTCGAAGGCTGGCGCGGCGTGCGCAACAAGCAGGCGCTGTTCGCTGCGGGCCTCGTGACTACCGGTGCATGAACGCGCCGACCACCCAACGCGGATCTTGCCCGCAGCCCAACCGGAGCCTCCGCAGCCGAGAATAGGGAACGGCCTTCACGATTCGCGGCAATAGAGGGCTCAGAGAGTGGGAAACAATTGGTTGCCCACTCTCTGCGTCTCTCTCAGGCTCCCAACGCGGGCCCTGCCCGCAACCCAACGTGAGCAACCGGTGCCGAAATCGTGAACGGCGTTCACGATTCTCGGCACCGGATGCTCAGGGCTGAACCGTGAGCATGATCGCCGATCCCAGCAGCAGCGGGTTGTTCGAGGCGACGCCAACCGCCTGCAGCGCCACCGGCAAGCCGATGAGCGCCGTCATGTTCGGCAACTCGATGAGGGCGTCGATGCGCCCAGTGTTGGGCTCCGTGTAGCCGATCGCCAACGTGAACGCCGTGGCGGGATCGAGCATCAACAGGCCGATCGAAGTGAACACGCCCGGACCCATGGAGAGCGCGGCAAGGACACCACCGAGACCCTCTTCCGCGGCCACCGACAGGCGCGTGCGGCCGCTGATTCGCAGCGGGCTCTCGGCCCAGATCTGCGGCGTGGTGACTTGTTGGGAAAGCGAAACGAGGCGCGGCTCGGCTTGCGCCTCCGGCCCGACCACCTTCTCCAGACCAGCGATGTCGACGCCGAGGAAGTGGCGCAGGAAGCCGACTCCGATATCAGCGATGCGATCGAACACCAACGGCGTCGGCTGTGTGCTGAGTCCAGCGACGTTCATATGATTACAATCGCCATTCAGCAGGTAGAGGAACTTCAACCCGTCCTGGCTGCCGACCGCATCGAAGTACGGCTGAGAGAACAAATACCAGGGCGTGATCACGTCGCCGGTGCCGGCGAGGATGCCGAACGGAACGATCACCTGGTTGGCGACGGCGATGCCTGGAAAGACGGGAGCCAGTGCGATACCGCAGAGATAGCCGGGGTTGTTCGCCAGGACCGCGCCAGTGATGCCACCACCCATCGAGTGACCCGCGAGCGCGAGACGCTGCACGTCCAAGGCGCCGTGGAACACACCGGGTTGCGAGTTGGCGTCGATCACCGCGGAGTACAGCGCGCGACCGTCATGCTCCTGCGCGACAAAGTCCCACTGGGCCGTGTCGCTGAGCACGACCACGAACCCAGCTCTCGCCCACGCATCACCGAGCGATGCGTAGGCTGAGCCGAGCATCGAGTATCCGTGCAGGAACACCACGACGGGCCAGCCACCGACCTGAGGCAGCACGGGAGCATTGGTGCCAGCGGTCACGGCCGGGTAGTGCACCCGAGCCGCCAACACGGGCGTGCCGACGCCGGTCAGGTTGGTCCAGTCGACATCCGTGGTACCGACCGCGTAGGTCTGGGCAGGCGCTACTTGGAGCGCCGAGAGGAAGACGAGGGCGAGGGTGCAGCGCATGGGTGGGGGGTGAGCGCAGGACCATACTGGGACCCGCGCAACACGCAAGGGGCTGGGTACCACCGCGGGTTTCCCGGCCCTGCGGTCCACCGGATACATCGCCATTGTCACGGACCCGGAGCCACTACGTCGAGCGTCGGCAGAAGCAGGAGGAGCGGATGCTGACCGTCGCGTCGCGGCCCGCAACCTCGAACCGGCTCCACACGGCCGCCGCCTCCGTCGCCAGGCCCTGGCGTCGCAGACACTCGTTGAGCCCATGCAGGGCCCACAGGTTCTCCGGATGTTGCCGCAGATCCTCGGTGTAGACCGCCTGCGCTGCCTCGACGCGTCCTGCCTCGAGCAGCAAGGCACCCAACGCATGGCGCGGGGGCATCATCCATCCCCACGGTTCGTCGTAGTGCAGGGCGTCATCGCGTTCGACCGCAGTGTGGAGGGCAATGAAGGCGGCCTCCTGATGGCCGCTGCGGAACTCCACCTCGCCGTCGAGGAAGGCGTCGCCGATGGCCAGGATGGTCCGCTGCGGGTTGTTGCCCAAGGTCCAGCTCTCAGGCACCTCGTTCACGGCGGCGCGGAACACATCCCGCTCGCGCGCGGCTTCGTCGACGCGGCCCAGGGCGGCGAAGGCGACCCCGCGGCCATAGTGGAAGATCGCACGGCTGCCCTTGCGCCACGCTTCCGGCTCTGGTTCCGCCAACATCTCGTTCCATCGACCGAAGCGCAGCAGCACGTGGTAGGGCACGGCGAGGAAACCCTCGAGGAAGGCCGGCATCTCCTTGACGACTTCGATCGGCAGCTCGCGAACGAGCTCGCGCGCGGCGGCGACCGCTTCGTCGGCCCGGCCCTCGAACATCGCCGCATACGCGAGGAAGTGGTAGTTGTGCGCGCGATAGATCTCGTAGAAGCCCGAACGCCCGGTCCGCGCCACGATGCGCAGATCCGCGGCGATACCGCGACGGTTCGCTTCGGCGGCCTCTTCG
>JAYUCN010000643.1:0-1523 GCA_043740335.1 Planctomycetota bacterium | reverse complement strand
ATGTTGCCCACCGATGAGGCCCTCCCGTCTTCCCTTTGCCGCCGCACTTGCTTCGCTCGCCCCGCTGAGTCGTGCCACGTTGGTCGGGGGCTATCCCGCGCGGCAGGACTTCGCATAGGTGTCGCTCCATCTCGCCGTCCTCGCCGCCTACTCCCTCACGTTGATGGGACTGGGCCTGTGGATCGGCCGCCGCGTTCGCGGCGTGTCGGACTTCTTCGTGGCTGGCCGGAGCCTCGGTCCCGGCCTGATCTTCTCGACGATGCTCGCGGCCAACATTGGTGCGGGTTCAACTGTGGGTGCCACGTCAACGGCGTATCGCAGTGGAGTCAGTGCGTGGTGGTGGGTCGGATCGGCTGCGCTCGGTTGCACCGTGCTCGCCATGTGGGTCGGTCCAGCCATGCGTCGCATTGCTGCGGCGGAGAACCTTCGCACTGTCGGGGACTATCTGGAGTTTCGCTACGACGCGCGAGTGCGAGGGGTGGTCGCGGCGCTGTTGTGGATCGGCGCGATCTTCATCCTCGCTTCGCAGCTCATTGGACTCGGCTGGATCCTCAATGTGGTCGCGGGGATTCCAACGCCGGTTGGATGCGCCATAGGCGGGATTGTGATCACGGTCTACTTCGCGGCCGGAGGGCTGCTGACCTCAGCGTGGGTCAACGTGGTTCAACTGTCCGTGAAGATGATCGGCTTCGCGGTGGCGGTGCCGATCGCAGTGGGTTGGTTTGGCGGATGGTCCGCAGTGTCTGCTGTGCGGGCCGACGACACGGCCTATTGGACGTTCGCGGGTGCCGACGCCGTGAAGCTCGTGTTCCTGCTCGCGCCGGCGTTCGTCGTGTCGCCGGGGCTGCTCCAGAAAGTCTTCGGCGCCAGAGACGACCGGGCGGTGCGTGTCGGCGTCGGATTGAACGCGCTCGGTCTGCTGCTGTTTGCCGGAGTGCCGACACTGCTTGGCATCATGGCACGTGCGAAGTTTCCCGAGATTGCGGACACACCGAACCTCGCGCTTCCGATGATCCTCATGCACGGACTGCCACCGCTGGTTGGCGCAGTGGCACTGGCCGCTGTGTTCTCGGCAGAGGTGAGCGCCGCCGACGCGGTGCTCTTCATGCTCGCCACCTCGCTGTCGCAGGATCTGTACAAGCGCTTCGTGAATCCGGCAGCAGACGACCGTCGGGTCCTCCTCGTCGCGAGGCTGGCCACGTTCACGAGTGGTGTGCTCGGCGTAGCGCTCGCGCTATATTCGTCGGATCTGGTCGAGACGCTCAAGATCTTCTACGCACTGCTCGGCGTCAGCCTCTTCGTGCCCATCATCGCGGGCCTCTACGTGCGCAGCACGACCGCAGACGCGGCGGTCGCATCCATTCTGGGTGGCGTTGGCGGGATGTTGGTGGTGCAGGGTGGCACTGGCGGCGTGGGCTTCGGACTCTTCGGCCCTGCGCCGGTCGGAATCCTCATGTCGGCACTCGGTTGGGCGACCGTGATGATGCTTCCGCGGACCAAGAGCGCGTCACGGTGAGACAAGT
>JAYUCN010000642.1:0-9350 GCA_043740335.1 Planctomycetota bacterium | reverse complement strand
CCACGGTCGAGGGCAGCGGCCACCACGTCTGGTAGTTCTGGACAACGAAAGGAACCGGCCACAACGAGTTCGGCTGCGGATCCGCGCGCAGCGTGCTGGTGCCGGACACGTGCACCTTCGACGTGGTCGTGTAGCTGCTCTCGACGAAGCCGACGCACGACGCTGGTGCGCCATAGACACCGTGGCTGTTGCCAGCGGTCAAGGTCGAGTCGACGATCCAGACCTCCGACCGGCTCACGTCGAGTGCCGTCTGGGCTCGCTGCGAGAAGGGGCCCGAGTAGCTCTGGTCGATCCCCGTGATCATGCACTCGACGAACGTCGCGAGGCCTGCACTGACCTGCGTCGTGTTCAGCGTGCAGCGTTGGGCGGTCAGGCCCACCGATTCGGCGAGCAACCCGACGCGGTCTTCCAGGGGCGACAGCGAGAGGATCGTGCAGTCTTCGAGGTGCGCGGTCGGGTTGGGCCAGAAGTTGTAGTTGCTGCGCAAGTGCAGGGCCCATTGACCGGTCGTCAGGCTGTGGCAGGTGATGCCGCGGATCGCGATGCGCTGGTACTGCGAGCCGTTCATCGTGATCTTCAAGGCCGCGCTGCTGGCCGGCGGCGGTTCGATCACCGGGTTGCCTTCGCCGAGCAGCTCGAACGAGAGGGACGTGGTCAGCACGGTTCCGGTGTAGGTGCCGGCGCGTACGATGAGTACGTCGTTGGCGAGGAGGGCGCCGAATGCGGCAGCCAGCGTCGTGTGGTTGGTGCCCGGGCCGTTGTTCACGTCGACGATGACGATGCGTTGCGCCGCGATGGCGGCGGTCAGGAGGAGGGGGAGAGCGGCGGTGAGTGAGTTCATGGCGGTAGGGAAGCCGCACCATGCGGCCGACCTTCCGAACGAGAATCAGCGCGGACACCCGTCAGGAATCGGAACAGCGCTCGGATGCGCAGCCGCTCTGCGATCAGGGCGGCGACAACTCGGTGCGCAGCCAGGCGCGGGCGGTGCACCACCCCCGCTCGACGGTCGACAGGGAGACGTCGAGTGCGGCCGCGATGTCGCGCATCTCGAGCCCGGCGAAGAAGCGAAGCTCGACGACCTGCGCCAACTGGGGGTCCATGGCCGCGAGCCGCCGCAGCGCTTCGTCGAGCGCTAGCAGGTCGACGGCGCGCGTTTCGTAGAGGTCGGCCAGCGCGTCGAGTTCGATGCGCACGAGGTCGCCGCCGCGCTTCCTGGTCTTGCGGGCGCGGATGTGGTCGACGAGCACCGAGCGCATCGCGGCTGCAGCGGCCCGCATGAAGTGCACGCGGTCGTTGAAGGCGGGCGCACGGTCGGGCACGAGTTTGAGCCACGCTTCGTGCACGAGTGCGGTCGGCTGCAGCGTGGCCCCGGCTCCGCCGGCGATCTGCTGAGCGCGGGCCCGCAATTCCGCGTAGAGCTGCTCGAACAGCTCGGAGGTGGCTGCCGCGTCGCCAGCCCTCGATCGGCGCAGCAGCACGGTCACGTGACCAGGACCGGGCGCGTGCTCGCTCGGATTCGGCATGAGCCAAGGATACCCGCGCGTGCGCGAGGTGCCGCTGTGTGGCAGCTTCGCCTTCGGATCGCCCATGTCTCAGTTGCCCTGCAACTCCCAGCTGAGGCAGTTGCTCATCCCGAAGCCGAGTGCGCCGGCGGCGCTGATGCAGAGCGTCACACACTGCGAGCTGTAGACGGAGTTCGCCAGGGATGGCGTCAGCGGGATGGGCAGGTTGAAGGTCGTCGAGCCGGTGCAGCCGGCGAAGCCGCCGGTGAGGTTCGCGCCCAGCGCACCGAGGTACGGGATCGTGTAGAGCGGGCCGCAGAGCGGCGGGATGACGGGTCCTACCGGGCTGCATGGACCCTGACCGATGGCGCAGAACGCGAAGCTGTTCGCCTGCGCACTGTTCAGATCGAGCCGGAAGAAGGCGTTGCCGAGGTTTGGATCGTTGGCGAGCGTGTGCACCATCGGGCAAGGCGCGCAGGCGCCGTTCGCACAGGGGCCACCGACGGACGTGGCGCGGCCCGGACGCACGGCGAGGCCGATCATGGGATCGCCGACGACGGCGACGGGGCAGCAGTTGACGCCCGTGATCACCACGTTGGGCGGTGCCCAGGCGTAGGTCATCGCGATCGTGCTGAGACCATCGGTGGCGTAGAGGATCCGCTTGCCCCAGTCACAGGCGAGGCCGAGGATGGTGCCGAAGGCCGCGAAGCACGGTGGCGCGGGGAAGCGCGAGAGCTGCACGCAGGGGTTGGCGAGCGAGGCCACCGAGATCCAGTTGACGCCCGTCGCGAAGTCGGGGAAGGCGACGAACACGAGGCCGAGCCCTTCGTCGACCGCGAGGCCGGTTGTGACCTGGGTCACGGCGATCGGGATGAGGCCCGCGTTGCAGACGCCCAGAGGCATCGGCGGGCATGTGTTGGTGTAGCGGTGCAGGTTGCCAAGGCTGTCGATCATCCAGAGCTGGTTTGGCCCCTCGACGACTTCGAGACCCGTGATGAACGCGACTGCGCCCAGCGTCGGAATGGCCATCGGCGCGCACTGCACGACGCAAGTGTCGTCGTACTTGGCGATGAGGAGACCATTGCTGACCCAGGCGCCGCTGCGCACGGGATCCCAGGCGGTGCCGCCGACGAACGCGGGCAAGGGCGTCGAGGGTGGCATGCCGGGCAGCACACACTGGCCGAGCGGGGCGCAGTTCGTGTGGTTCTGGTGGCGCAGGAACGGCGCGTTGCGCGTGATGCCGACCAGGTGGTCCGGGGTCTGGGCGGTGAGCGTTGTTGCAAGGAGGGGGAGAAGGGTTGCCAACAGGGAGGTGGGTTTCATGGGTGCTCTGGGCGGCGGGTCGAGAATGTCGCCCACTGACCAAGACCCGTTCCCGCGGAAGTGCACGGCGATTTTTCAGATTCTCGCCGGCACCCCGGTGGCCCTTCCTCTCCCCATCTCAGCTACCAGCGGAAGCGCGACACGTAGGAGCGGGCCGTCGTGTAGGTGGCGCCGACCATGTTCTCGATGCCGAGGCGCTTCATGTCGCCGGCGAGTCCCTGCATGACCTGGATCACCATGCTGAGACCCTCGGGTGCGTCGGCAACCTGCTGCAGCGCCGTGAACGCCGTGCTGAGGCTGCGCATGGTCTGTGCCATGGGCGTGAGCGTGACACTGCTCCAGCCGGCGGGCATCGCGGCCAGATGAGTCTGCACGGCCGCCGGCAGGGTGGCGTCCTTCCTGGCGCGCGCATCGAGCACGGCGCGCAGGTTGCGCCGCGACGACTCGTCGTTGCCGATGACGAGCAACAACAGGTCGTCGGTCACCACGTATTCGAGTTCGACGACGGCCGCGAGGCGCAGGCGATGGATCTTGCTGTCCAGGTAGTCCTCGCTCTTGCGGCCCGCGTGCAGACCGCGCGAGCGGATCACCTTCTCCAACGACTCGCCGAATGCCTTGCCGTCGCGCAGCGAGATGCCGAAGCACGAGCCACGGAACATGGCGGCGGCTGGATTCTGCTCGAGGTCTTCGCTCGCCGACGCGTCGGACGGGGTCTCGACATCGCCGACCATCAGCAGCTCGGTGCCGAGGTGGTCGACGAGGTCTTCCTTGAGGCGAACCTTCGTTGCTTCGGTGAACGCGGTCTGCACCTGGTCGAAGGTCATCGGCACCGCGTCGCCCATGGCACCCCAGATCGTGGCGATGGTGCGGAAGGCAGCGCCGAGATCGAGGGCTCTCACGCTGAAGGACTCCGCGCTGGCGGGCACGCAGCGCAGGAGCTTGGGGCTGCCCTGTTCGAACATGGCCATGCCCAACAACCCGCGTTCGCCGTCGCCCAGGGTCAGATCCAATTCGCCGACGACGTGTTTGTCCTCGGCGCCGAGTGCCAGTTCCACGGCGTGCAGCGAACCGAGGCCGATGCTGCGCAGCATCTGCACCACGTCGAACGGGGCACCCTGCGCGTCCATGCGCGCGGCGACTGCCTTCATGAGAGCCTCCATCGCCTGCTCCAGCTTGGCGTGCACGAACAGCGGACGGCCGTCGATCTTGCCGGTGAAGCGATCCGCGGTGCCGAGCAGGCGGGCCGCGTTCTGGTCGAGGTCGTGACTCATGACCATCACGAAGTGCCCGTCGATCATCGCTGGCAACGTCGTCGGCATGCCGTCCTTGTTGATGGATGCGCGCAGGCGGTGCTCGCCGACCACGAGGTCGGTGATCGGGTGACGGTCCCCGATCTCCGCCTCGATCGACTTCTCGATGGCGGTGGCCAGGGCCGCGAGGTCGAAGCTACCGTCGGGTGCAAGGGCGATGACGGCGCTGATCGGCGGTCCGTCCCCCGATTCGATGGCGGCGGGCAGGGCCGCGAAGTCGATCTGCAGCGACATCACCATCTCGCCCTTGTAGTCGGCGAAGAATCGCTGCAGCACATCGACGTCCATCTTGCCGCTGCTGCGCGCCTTCTCCATCCCGGCGTCGATCGCCGCCGCTGCTTGCTGCACCAGCGGCGCCAGCGTCTGGGCAGAAAACAGCTTCGCTACCTGCGTCTTCTTGAAGTGCTCCTTCCACCTGGCCGGTGCGCCCACGCGTACGACGAGGCACGAATCGGCCGGTACGAAACGGAATGGCGAGACGGGTTCCTGCGCCGCGAGGGCGGCACACAGGGACAGAACGGAGAGCAATCGTCGCATGGTTCTTCTCACTTCTCTTGCAGGTAGATCAGGATGCGGTCGTGGGCGAGCACCACGAAGTCGCAGCGGCCGTCGCCGTCGAGGTCGCCGGTGGCCAGCTCGCGCGGTTCACTGTCGGGCTCCGTGCTCGGTCGGGCTTCGAAGACCGGGATCGCGAGTGCTCGCAGCAGTCCTTCCTTGCCGCCGGCGAGCACCTGCACGCCGGGCAGGTGGCGGTCGATCATGACGAGGTCGCTGATGCCGTCGTGGTCGAAGTCGCCGCTCTCGCCGGTGGCGTAGAACGTGCGGTCGATCGGCGGTTCGTGCACCGCGACCTGACGCAGGGACGGGCCGCGGCCGAATGGCACGCGCAATACACCGCGCGGTCCCACCAGCAGGGCGGCGTCGCCGTGGGCGATCAGATGCGTGAAGTCGTACGCAGGCACCTCGATCGACGTGGGGGGCGCGCCCGTTGCCGTGCGCACGAGCTTGTTGTTCTTCTTTTCGAGGTAGAGGCGGCGGCCATCGCCCAGTTCGCAAGCAAGGCTCAGTTCGGCCATGCCTTCGGGGCCGTTGTCCTGGCTCAGCACGCGCACCTGCCCTTTGTCGTCGACGCGGAAGTGCCGCACGAACCGTTCGCGCACGGCCATCAGGGCCGGTTGGCCTTCGTGAGTGCAGAGGGCGAGCGAACCGTCCTCCATCTTCTTGGTGAAGCCGGCGGTCTCGGTCGCCTTGCCCGACTTCTTCGGTTCGGCGCCGATCGTCACGGTGCGCAGGCCTTCGCCGGGCACGACGAACGCGACCTCGAGACCGGGTGCGTCACCGATGTCCGCGGCCAACAGGCGAACGGGATCCGCCGGCAACCGACCGAGGTCGGCGAGCTGCACGGGTTCCTGGCCGGGCACCACACGGAACAGGTGCGCGTCGCGCTTCTCGGTGCGCGTGATCACGAGCACACCGCCGTTCGGATCGACGGCCGCCACCACGGGCTTGTCGACGCAGGGCAGTTGCACGGGGAACGTGTCGAGCGTCGTCGTCCCGGACTGCCACGACAGCGCGTCCTCTTCGGGGCTCGCGAGCACGAGGTCGAGCTTGCCGTCCTTGTCGACGTCGCCGATGGCGATCGACGCGACGCCCGCGAGCGTGGGCACCGTGCGCATGACGAAGGTGCCGTGGTTCCACTCGAAGAAGAGCAACCGGGCGCGTTCGGCTTGCACGAGCGCGAGGTCGTCGTCGCCGTCGTGGTCGAGGTCGCCGACGACGAACGGCAGCGCCTTGTTGCCCTGGTTCTCGCCGAGCGACCACCATTCGAGTGCGGCCTCCATGCCGTCGTCGGCGAACGTGTGCAAGGCAACGCGGCGGTTGCTGCCCTCGATCGTCGCCAAGGCCGCGCGGCCGTCCGCGAGTCGCGTCGGGAAGATGTGCAGCAGGTTGTCGATGCTCGTGATGTGCCACGGCCCGAACGTGCCGTCGCCATGGCCGTGGCGCAGACGCAGGTTCATGGCCACGCCCGGCACGATGCACAGCAGGTCGAGCTTCTTGTCGCCGTCGACATCCGTGAGCCGGAAGCTGTGCGCGTACTCGTCGATCGGTTCGATCGCCGAGAGCACGGGCTGGTCGGCGAGTTTCGTCACCCAGCGCAGGCTGCCGCGCGCGATCGCCACGACATCGGCCTTGCCATCCCCATCGAGATCGCCCGTGAGCAATCCGAGGCCGCGCCCACCGAGGCCGAGGTCCAGCGGCGCCTCGCCCTTGTCCTTTTCCTTGTCCTTGCCTGGATGTCGGATCACGAGGCGGCCGCGGCCGTCGACGAGCAGCAGGTCAGCCTTGCCGTCGCCGTGCACACTGGCCAGCGCGTAGCCGGCGATCTGGCCGTCGGTCGGAATCGCTTCGATCGTCGTGTCGGTGCCCTTCACGCGCACCGCGACGAGGCGGGCGCGGCGCGCGTCGACGACGACGGCTTCGAGGCGGCCATCACCGTCCAGGTCGCCGACGCGCAGGTTGTTGATGCCGTCGCCGACCTTCACCACGAGCGGCCCTTCGAAGCCGAAGCGCGCCCGCAGCTCGACGGGGATCGGCGGCGGCCCGGTCTGCGCGAGCAGGGCCGAAGCGGAGCAGAGGCAAAACGCGAGGGTGCGAGGCTTGGCTTCCATCCAGGCCGCAATCTATGGTTGCCAGGATGCTGCTCGCAACGATGACTCTTCTGTTCTGCTGCCAGGATCCGCAAAAGACCCCGCCAGTGCCGAACGAGATCAGCACCGTCGTCGAAGTGCTCGACCTCGGCAACGGCTGCAAGGTGCAGGGGCGCGTGCTGCGCACGACCGAGCAGAGCATCTTCCTCGACATCGGCTACGACGTGCTCAAGGTGCCGACGGCGGCCGTGCTGCGGCGCGAGAGCATCGACGGTGGTCGCACCAGCAGCGTCGTGCGCGAGAAGTTGTGGGCGCGCGCCGAGCTGCCGGAACGTTCCGTCGCCGAGGGCAGCAAGCTCATGGGCGAGGCCGTGGTCAAGATCGAGGCCGCGGGCGGCCAGGGCTCGGGCTTCGTCACGCACGTCGATGGTTGGGTGGTCACCAACTTCCACGTCGTCGAACGCGAGGTCGAGGTCGACGTGGTCGTCTACTCGCTCGGCAAGAACGGCTTCGAGCCGCGCACGGTGCGCAAGTGCAAGGTCGCCGCGATCAATCCGGCCATGGATCTCGCCCTCGTCAAGGTGGAAGCGCCCGCGGACCTGCAGTTGAAGACGGTGTTCCTCGGCGACAGCGAGGTCATGCAGGTCGGTGACACGGTGTATGCGATCGGCGCGCCGATCGGCCTCGATCGCACGGTGTCGAGCGGCATCATCAGCGTGACCAACCGCACGTTCGAAGGGCGCTGCCACTTCCAGATCACGACGCCGATCAATCCCGGCAACTCGGGCGGGCCGCTGTTCAACCTGCGCGGCGAGGTCGTGGGCGTGAACAGTGCGGGGTACCGGGGCTTCCAGGGCTTGAACTTCGCGATCCCGGTGAAGTACGTGATCGACTTCCTCCAGAACCGCGACGCGTTCGCGCTCGACACGACGCGCAGCGAGAACGGCGTGCACTATCTGCCGGCGCCCAAGAAGCCGCAGCCGGGCAAGTGACGGGCGCGGCGCCGCGACTCGGGCTCAGCTGACTTCCTTGGCGTCGACGTTGGTCGTGTAGAACGGTCCGCTCTGCGGCAGGATGAGGCCCTGGCCGAACACCCGCAGGCCGACGAGGCTCGGCACATTCGGGATGTCGACATTGGTCTGGAACTCGCCGCTGCCGTCCAAGGCACCAAACCCCAGCGCCACGGTCGACGCCGGGTCGAGCTGCAACGCGAGGTCGGCGAACGGCACGCTGAAGGCGGCCCCGAGTGCTGCGAGGTTGAGCGCGAGATCGTTTGCCGTGCCATGCGTCGTGAAGTGGAACTGGCCACCGATCACGCCGCCGCCGCCGATCGAGAACGACTCCGGCGTGATCTGCGCCGTGGTCACGGTGACGACGGTGCCGTTCCATGTGCCGTTCAACAGCACGTACTGGTTCTGGAACAGGTTCAGGTTGACGGTCGTGCTCTGCAGCCGAGTGCCGACGAACTTGATCACGCTCTGGAAGCCGGGGCAGTAGTAGCAGCCGGCGGCGCTGCCGTCGGCGACTTCGCACCGGATCTGCACGGGGATCTGGGCCTGCAGTGTGGGCGCTGTGGCGAGGATGAGGGTGAGGGTGGCGAACGCGGAGAGTCTGGTGGACATGTGGGCGATGGGTCGGTTGGTTGCTTGCCGTGGCAGAGTGCCACCGCGATGCCTCTTCTATGCACAGCTCGTGCCGTTGCTGCGCGCTCCCGTTTTTGCCCGGAACTTGCACGCGGGTGTCCGCCAAACCTGCACATGGTCTCGACCGGAGCCCGTCGTGCCACAACGCGTGCTGCGGCGTGGCTTGACAGCTCCGATGGAGTGCGGTGCCATGGCCGCATGCTCTGCAGCCTGTTCGTGCTCGCCGCCCTCGCATTGCCGCAGGCGCCGCAGGATCGCCTGGCGCCGGCACGCGCCGCCGTCGCTGCCGCCGAACAGAGCCACGGACCCGACAGCGTCGAAGCGGCTGAACAGCTGTTGAAGTTGTGGAGCGCGCTGCAGCAGCGCGGCGAACTCGACGAGGCACTCGCTGTGGCGCAGCGCGTTCTCGCCATTCGCGAAGCCAGGCTACCCGCGGGTCATCAGCGCATCGGCATCGCTCTGGCCGACGTCGCGGCAACCCACCTTTCGAGGAACGATCCGGCGGCGGCCCTGCCGCTGCTGGAGCGAGCATGCGACCTGTTGGCCAAGACGCCGCCCAGCCGCGCGATGCTCGGCGCGACCGCCAATCTCGGCATGTGCCAGTGCCTGCTCGGCAACTACCTCCAGGCGGCCGAGACGCTCGAGGCGGCGGTTGCCTATGGGCGGAAGCACGCTCCCGATCATCCGATGCTGGCAAGCGCCATGCAGAATCTCGCCCAGGTGCGTCTGAACCTCGGCGACGTGGAAGTCGCGCGTTCGCTCGTGCAGGAGACCATGGCGTTGCTCACGAGGATCGAGCCGGACGGGGCGCGATACGCCCATGCGGTGTACGGGCTCGGCTACGTGCTGCTGGCCGCCGACCGACTCGACGAAGCGGAGCCGCTGCTGCGGCAGGGCCTCGAGCTGCGGACGAAACATCTCGGC
>JAYUCN010000641.1:0-9358 GCA_043740335.1 Planctomycetota bacterium | reverse complement strand
AAACCACAACAACATTGCCGGTTGCCTCGAGTCCCTTGGTCGCGCGCAGGAGGCGCTGCCGAAGTACGAGGCTGCGTTGGCGATGAATCTCCGCATCTATGGCGACCGCGACCACCCCGATGTGGCACTGGGCCACAACAACGTGGCCAGCTGCCTTCAGACTCTTGGTCGCGCGCAGGAGGCGCTCCCGAAGTACGAGGCGGCGCTGGCGATGTACCTTCGCATCAACGGCGACCGCGACCACCCCGATGTGGCGATGTGCCACAACAACGTGGCCCTTTGTCTTCGGTCTCTGGGTCGCGCGCAGGAGGCACTGCCGAAGTACGAGACGGCGTTGGCGATGTACCTCCGACTCCATGGCGATCACGACCACCCCAACGTAGCGCGGAGCCTCAACAACCTTGGCTCCTACCTTCGGTACCTGGGGCGTGCGCAGGAAGCGTTGCCGAAGTACGAGGCGGCCTTGGCGATCTATCTCCATCTCTACGGCAACCGTGACCACCCCCTTGTGGCGGCGAGCTACAACAACGTGGGCACGTGCCTTCACGCTCTTGGCCGCTCGCAGGATGCGCTGGAAAAGCTCGAAGTGGCCTTGGCGATGCGTCTCCGTCTCTACGGCGACCGCGACCACCCCGATGTGGGGGCCAGTTACAACAACGTAGCCGCTAGCCTTCGGTCTCTTGGTCGCGCGCAGGAGGCACTGCCTTCCGCCGAGCGGAGCGCGAATGTCGTCGAGCGTCTGCGCACTGCGAGCAGGACACTGTCGTCCGAACTCCGTCAGTCCTACTTCGATGAGCTGAAGGGCGGCGGTGTCTTCGAGCGATTGCAGCGCTTGCAGACCGCTATCGGCACGCCACTCGATGCTCTGGCCGCGGCCGAACGCAGCCGCGGGCGTGAGCTGCTCGACCTGCTGGAGCAGCAGTCGGGGGAACCGCTCGACGAAGTGGAGCGCCGCGCACGTTCCGCTGGCGACGATGTGGAGGCGAACAAGATCGCAGCCGTGCGCGCAGATCTCGCGGCGGTGTTGGCGGAGGACGATCGCTTGCTGTTCGAACGGACAGGACTCGACGCCGCTTCGTTGGACGAGCAAGCGCGAGCGGCACGCCGTGCCGAGCTGCTCGAGCAGTCGTCGGCCCTTCAGCAACGCAAGCGCCAGCTCATGGACGAACGCGCGCGGCGGATCGCCGACGTGTTGCCCGCCGGCAAGCTGCGCACGGTTCCGGAGCTGCAGGGTGCGTTGAGGGCTGACGAGTGTCTGCTGGAGTTCACGGTCGACACCGAGGGGACACTATTGTACGTGATGCCCGCAACAGGCGGCGACGTGCAAGTGCATCGGATGCCGACCGGAACCGAGCGGCTCGCAGCGCCGCTCGCAGCGTGGATGCGCCACGTGGCGCACGAGCAGCTGCTCGAGACCCGCGGGCTCGTGCCGGGGCGCGACCCGGATGGCCCTGCCGCATCCGACGCTGCGAAGAGCGGGCGGGCGCTGTTTGCCGCCCTGTTCCCCGACGCCGTCTGGCAGCAGGTCAAGAACAGGAAGCGCGTGTTCGTCGCCGCGCACCGCGCGCTGCACCGTCTGCCGTTCGAGACCCTGGTCGTCGGCGAGAAGGACGGCAAGCCTGTGCACTGGCTCGATGTCGGGCCCGCGATCGCCTACGTGCCGTCAGCCAACGTGCTGCACTGGCTGCGCCAACGACCCACGCGAGCTGACGATGTCCGCCCCACGCTCGACCTGTTCGCCGTCGGCAATCCGCGCGGCGAGGACGCGCCCCCGCTGCCGCCTGAGCACGGCGCGCTCGTGATGAAGGTCAACGACGGCAGCGAAGGCGCGCGCCTCGGCTTGCAAGCGGGCGACGTGCTCACCGTCTACGACAGCCAGGAGTTGATCGACGACACGACGCTGCGCAACGTGCGCACGCAACTCACCAAGGACATCGACGATGGCAAGCGCCAGCTCGAACCGATAGCACTCCGGGTCTGGCGCGAGGGCGGCACGCTCGACCTCCAGGTGCAACCCGGCCTGCTCGGCATCCAGTGCGTTCCCGGCAAGGCGCGTTCGGCGTGGGAGAGCGTACAGTCCGGCGCGATCAAGGAGGCCCTCGTCACCCGCCATGGGGACCTCGAACGGCTGCGCAAGCTGCGGCCGCTGCTCGGCGCCGAAGCCGAGGTGCGGGCCATCGCCAAGACCTTCCCCGACGCGGCGCGCGTGCGCACGCTGCTCGGCACCGACGCCAAGGAAGGTACGGTCCGCGAACTCGCCGCGCAGGCGCGCTGCCTGCACTTCGCCTGCCACGGCATCGCCGAGGAGTACGCGGGCCAGTCGTTGTCGATGCTGATCCTCTCGCAGCCGAGTGCTTTGGTCAGAGCCGACGCCGACGACGGCTTCCTCAAGCTCTCTGACCTGCTGAACCACTGGCGCGGCCTGCTCGGCAGCACCAAGCTCGTCGTGTTGTCCGCCTGCCGCACCAACGTCGGCCCGACGCTGCGCGACGACGCGCCGCAGGCGCTGCCGCTGGGCTTCCTGTTCGCGGGTGCGTCGTCCGTCATCTCCTCGCTGTGGGCCGTCGACGATGCGTCGACGCGCGAGTTGATGACCGACTTCTACCAGCGCCTCGCGGCCGGCGAGACCGATCGACTCGCCGCGTTCACCGCCGCGCGCCAAGCGCTGCGGCAGAAGCATCCCGAACCGTTCTACTGGGCGCCGTTCCTCTACATCGGTTGTCCGGAGTAGATCGCGGCCGTCGATCAGAAGGCGCCCAGCAGCACCTGGATGAAGTTGCCGATCGGCGCCGCTTCGCGCGCGTCCTCGAGCGCCCTCGACACCTGCGTCATGATGCGGCGGAACCGCACTCCGAGGTCCTTGTCGTTCAACAGGACCCCGAGCATTCCCTCGGACCTCGTGAGACTGTCCGTCACGTCGCGCAGGTTCGCGAACATCACCTTCACGTTGGCGGCCGTCTCCTTGTCGCTCGTCAGCACCCCGAGCACACCTGCCTGCGGATCGTTCGCCTTCTGCAGCAGCGTGCTGAGGTTCGCGACCGCATCCGTGAAGTCCGTCGCCAGCTTCTCGTCGCGGAAGATCCGCCCCAAGGCACCCTTGCCCGCGTGCGTGTCCGACACGAGACTCGCGACCTTCTCGACCACGGAGCGCAGGTTCTCCGCCGTGCCGCGATCGTTGAGCAGCAACCCGAACGTGCCCTCCGACCCGCGCAGCGTGTCGCTGACGGCGGCGAGGTTCGTGACGATGCGGGTCACGTCGTTGCCGATCTTGCCGTCGACGATGAGCCGGCCGATCGTGCCTTCGCCCTTCTGGATCGAGTCGAAGATGCCGTTGAGCTTCTGCACGGTCTGCAAGACCTCGTCATAGAGCTCGCGCCGCCGCAGGACCCGGCCGATCGAGGTCTCCTCGTTGTTCATGTTGTCGAAGGTTGCGCGGAACGCCTTCAGGGCGTCGGCAATGGCCTGGCCGAGTTCGCCCTTGCCGTCGGCGACGTCGCCGATGCGGTCGAGGGCGCTTTTCTGGCTCCGGCCGCGCAGTTCACTGTTGGCGAGCAGCGGCGCGCCGCGGCCCGGATCGATGTAGATCATCTTGCCGCCGAGCACGCCCGCGTCGCGCACATCGATCGACATCCGGTCCGTCAGCGGCACCGCTTCCTTGAGCAGGAGCGTCATGCGCACGGGCAGCTCGGGGCGGTCGTAGAGCACGTCGATCGCACCGACCTTGCCGATCTTCTTGCCGAGCACCATGACGTCCGTGCCCGCTCGGGCGCTGCCGGCGTCCTCGAAGAACACCGTGAGCGCCGGCACCTTGCCGAGCGACAGGTCGGTCAGGTTCACGGTGGCCCAGAGCAGGAAGGCCATCGTGCCGAAGAACACGAGGCCCAGCAGAGTGTCGCGGCGGATGCGGTCCATGACGGGGTTCCTGGGGTGACGCTGTGTTTGGTCAGTCGCTGCCGCCGCCGAGGAAGGCGCGGGCGAGGGCATGGTCGCTGTGGGTCATCTCGTCGACGGTGCCTTCGACGCCGAGCCGGCCGTTCTCGAGGATGCCGATGCGGTCGCCGCACTGCACCGCGCAGGCGCGCGAGTGGGTGACGATGAGACCCGTCACGCCGAGGCGGTTGCGCACCTCGACGATGAGCTCGTGGATCTGCTTGCTCATGATCGGGTCGAGCCCGGCGTTGGGTTCGTCGTAGAGCACGTACTCGGGATTCGTGACGAGCGCGCGCGCGAGTCCGGTGCGCAGCTTCATGCCGCCCGAGATGCTGGGCGGGAATTGTGCCGCGGCTTGATCCATGCCGACCAGGCCGAGCACCTCGTGCACGCGGTCCTGGAGTTCGCCCTTGCCGAGCCGGCTGTGCTCCTCGAGCGGCAGCGCGACATTGTCGGCGACGGAGAGCCAGTTGATGAGGGCGCCGTTCTGGAACAGGTAGCCCATGCGCTTGCGCAACGCCATCAGCTGCGTGCGATCCATCGTCGGCACTTCCTGGCCGTCGACTTGCACCGAGCCCTGGTCGGGCTGCAGGATGCCGATCACGTGCTTCAGCGTGACGCTCTTGCCGCTGCCCGACGGGCCCATGAGCACGAAGTTCATGCCCTTGGGCACGCGCAGGGTCATGCCGTCCAGGATCTGGCGGTTGCCCAGCCGCTTGTGCACGGAGCTGAGTTCGATCATCCGGCGAGGAAGTAGAAGAACCAGGTCACGATGAAACCGAGCACAATGATGAGGATCACCGAGTTGCGCACGGCGGTCTGCACGGCGAGGCCGACGCCGAGCGCGCCGCCGCCGGCGCGCAGGCCCGACGCGCAGCTGACGGTCGCGATGGCGGTGCCGAAGATGAGGGCCTTCAGCAGGCCGACGTAGACTTCCTTCGGCAGCAGCGTGCCCGAGGACGTCAACGCTTCGCGCGCGCTGATCCAGTAGAGGTCGGAGCTGACGCCGAGGTTGTGTTCGGCGATGACGCTGCCGCCGAAGATGCCGATGAGGTTGCTGAGCACCGTCAGCAGCGGGCACATGATGGCGAGGGCGACGACGCGCGGCAGCACGAGGTAGTCGACGGGATCGACCGACATGACCTCGAGGGCGGCGACTTCGTCGCTGACCTTCATGGTGCCGAGCTCGGCCGCCATCGATGAGCCGACCGTGGCTGCGAGGATCACGCCCGTGATGAACGGACCCATCTCGCGGCACATCGACAGGGCCGTGATCGTGCCGAGCACGGCCGTGTCGCCGAAACGCCGCAGTTCGATGCCGGTCTGCATCGCCAGGATGGCGCCCGCGAACGCGGCGACGACCATGGTGACCGGCAACGAGCGCACGCCGGCGTTGAACGCCATGTCGAGCGTGAAGCGCAGGCGGCGCGGCAGGCGAGGCAGCGAGACGGCCGTGCGCAGCAACAGGTCGACGACGAAGCCCGCACCGTCGAGGCGGGTGCCGATGCCTTGCGCGAAGCTGGCGAACGGGTTCATCGGGCTTGGTCCGCTGCGGCAGCGCTGCCGCCGCCGAGAGGGATCGGCAGGAACTGGAACAGCCGCAGCGTGCGGGCTCCGTCTTTGCCACGTTCGTAGTTGAAGAGCAATGGCACGCTGGCCGTCGTCGTTCCGGCCCGTTCGCGGGCGGTGAACAGCCGGCCGCCGATGTCGACGGCGCTGTCGTCGGGCGCCCGCTGCCAGCCGCGCGCGAGTTCCCACAGAAATCCGTAGGCCTCTTCCATGCCGTAGGCATTGCCGTCGCGCCAGGGCCACGGCGACAAGATGCTCCAATCGCCGCCGAGGCGTTTGCCCGCGGCATCGTGTTTCACGGTGCGATGGCCGAACGGCCAGATCTTGACGAACTCCTCGCGGGTGCCCTGGAGGTCTTCCTTGACGACGCGCCAGAAGAACGGCAGCACCCACTGCTGCTGGTTGTGGCCGTCGGGGTCGTCGTACTCGCGCCACCAGATCAGCGGCCAGAGCAGCGTCCAGGCGCGCTGGTCGTCGCTCTGCACGCTGCCGACGAATGGCCACAGCCACCACTGCGTGACGTTGTCCTCGGCGCGGTTCCAGTAGTAGTGGAACAGCGGCCAGAACAGCGTCAGCACCGTGAAGTGGTCCTGCTTCCAGGTGTGCTGGAAGAACGGCCACAGGGCCATCCAGCCGTTCGTCATGCGACCCGTGCGCCAACCGACGATGGGCCAGAACCAGAAGCTGTTGACACTGCCGTCCTTCTCGGCGTCCTCGTTCTCCGTGCTCCAGGCGAAGAACGGCCACAGCAGGAACCGGCGCTCGTGGCGGCCGGGCTCGATGTCGTGGCCGTAGAAGGGCAGGATGCGGAACCAGCGGTGGCCGTTCTCGGCGCACGAACTCGTGCCGATCAGGGGCCAGAGGAACAGGCGATGGCGGTGGCCGCCCTTGTCGAGGCGCACGTAGAGCGGGAAGAGGAACGTGTAGAAGCGGTCGTAGCTGAGGAACTGCGGAATGTTCGCGTAGAGCGGGAAGATCGCGAAGTAGTCCTCGCGGCCGTCTGCCGACGCGCCACCCCACAGGAACGGGAACAGCAGGTACCAGTCGACGTCGCGCTGGCCGTTCTCGTTCTGGCGCGCGCGCCAGCTCCACAGCGGGAACAGCCGGTGCGAGGTCTCCTCGCCGTCGCTGCGTACGCGACCGAAGGGCCACAGGAACTGGTGTTCGACGGCGTGCAGGGCCGGTTCGGTGACACGCCGGTAGAGCGGGCGGACGCGGAAGTCGTCGCCGCCTTCGGGCGTGCGCTCGTAGTGCAGGATCGGCCACAGGCAGTCCCACTCGAGCACTTCACCCTCGGCGTCCAGGCGGTGGAACCAGACCGGCGCCAGGTTCAGCTCGCGCGGCATCAGGGCGCAGGCACTCGTTGCGAGCAGGCCGGAGCAGGCAAGGAGGAAGCGGCTCGTGCGCGCCATGAGGTGCGGGCAGGATACTGTGGCGAGGGGCCGCACCGCATGCAGGAAAACTGTGCGGGCGGAATCGTGAGGGGCGGCAGAAGCGCAGTCGCGCCGCCGACGTCGCCGCGACCGGCACGAACGCTTCGATGTGCGCGCCGCCTGCTGTATACCGTCGCCATGTTCCGCACCATGTCCGGCATCCAGCCGACCGGGAACCTGCACATCGGCAACTACCTCGGCGCGCTCGTCAATTGGGTGGAGCTGCAGCAGCAGTACGAGGCGTTCTTCTGCGTCGTCGATCTGCATGCGCTGACGCAGCGCCCCGAGCCGGCCGCCTTGCAGCGCGCCGTGCGCGAAGTCGCGATCGGGATCCTGGCCAGCGGTGTCGATCCGGACAAGGCGACGCTGTTCGTGCAGTCGCACGTGCCTCAGCACGCGGAACTCGGCTGGGTGCTGATGTGCATGACGCCGCTCGGTGACCTGAACCGCATGACGCAGTTCAAGGACAAGAGCACACAGCAGCCCGAGAACATCAACGCCGGGCTGTTCACCTACCCGATCCTGCAGACGGCCGACATCGTGCTCTACCGCGCCGAACGCGTGCCGGTGGGGGAAGACCAGGAGCAGCACCTCGAACTCGCGCGCGAGACCGTGCGGCGCTTCAATTTCGTCTACGGTGAGACGTTCCCCGAGCCGCAGGTGGTGAAGAGCAAAGCCCCGCGTGTGCTCGGACTGGACGGCGAGAGCAAGATGTCGAAGTCGAAGAACAACGAGATCGGGCTGTTCGAGACCGCCGACGAGACCATGCAGAAGCTGCGCGGGGCCAAGACGGATCCGGCGCGTCTGCGCCGCACCGACAAGGGCAACCCGCTCGTCTGCAACATCTTCAGCTACCACGGCTTCTTCACGCCGGCAGCGCAGCGGGAGGAGATCGCGGCCGGCTGTCGGGCCGCCACCCTGGGCTGCGTCGATTGCAAGAAGATGCTGGCGCAGAACCTCGAAGCCGTGAAGGGGCCGATCCGCGAACGTGCCGCAGCCCTGCGCGAGCACCCGCAGCGTCTCGACGAGATCCTGGCGGCCGGTGCTGCCAAGGCGCGCGCGGCAGCCGAGGCGACCATGACCATCGTGCGGGAGCGCATCGGGCTGCGCCCGCGGTCCAGGTGAGGTGGCACGCTGCCCGGTAACGTGGAGCGGACGAGGAGGATCAACGATGCGATCAGGATGGGCAGTGTTGTGGACGGCGGCCGGACTTGGTTGGGCCGCGTGTGCGAGTACGCCGGCGACGCCTGAGCAACGGCGACTTGTCGAGCGCCGATTGCTCGAGCCGTTCCTGCAGGCAAGGGAAGTCGGTTGCAGCGAACTCGAGATTGAGATCACCCCCAACTTCCACGGCAACGTCGGTCAACCCGCGATCGATCCACGCATCCACTCGGCGAAGAAGGAAAGCGGCTTTGGGTTCGTCGAGACCGTGTGGACCAACAAGACGGGGGACCTGGCGTCCGCCTTCGTCGTGACGGTGGGGGAGCCTGCGCAACTCACCGAGACCGGTGTCGTGCAGGGGGCGCGCACGAAGTTCACGGTCGTCAACCAGGTGCGTCTGCGCGTGTACGAAGAACGCCGCCCCCTCACGCTGAACGCGCACGCTGGCGGGCAGTTCGTGTTCTTGAAGGATGCCACCGGGCGCCCGCGCGAAGTGAAGGAGTTTGCCGTCGCCGATGGGGTGTTGCGCACGCCATGAACGCGAGCTTCTCATTGCGTACTCTGATCGGAGTGCTGGTGTTCCTGACGGCATCCGCCTGCAACACGGGACCGCGTCTGTCGGACGATGCAGTCGATCCGCGCGTCTACTCCGAGTGCCAGGACCCCGAGGGCGCCGCCGCCTGGCAGCGAGCCCTGAAGGCGCTGGCCAGCGGTGACGACGCGGGTGCCCTGGCGGACCTGCAACTGTGCACGCAACGTTGTCCGGACCTGGTGCGCGCCCACCTGGCGCACCAGGACGTGGCGCGACGCTTGGGGGGCGACGTGCAGCAGGCGATGCAGAGTTTCTATCTGAACGCGCCGCTGCGGGCATCCCCGGTTGCTGCCTACCTGAAGGCGCGCCTCGCCGACACGTCGTACGCGCAGAGCAACGCCCTCGACGCGATCCTCGCGCGCGACCCCTCCTTTGCGTGGGCGCACCTTTCGCGGGCCCGCGTGAACCGTCGACAAGGGCGTCTGCTGCAAGCCGTGGACATGTTCGCCGCCGCCATCGTGCACGACCCGAGCTTGCACGAGGCGCGTCTGGAGCGTGCGCAGGTGCTTGCCGAACTCGGGCGCGAAGAGGAGGCGGCCCTGGACTATCGGGCCTACCTGCGCGGGATGCCGGACGACATCGTGGCCACCCGCGCCTACGTGACCCTGCTGCTCTACCTGCTCGGCCGCATCGACGAGGCCTGGCCGCTCCTCGATCGCCTGGAGGCGGCGTC
>JAYUCN010000640.1:0-9364 GCA_043740335.1 Planctomycetota bacterium | reverse complement strand
GAACACCGCCACTGGCACAATGCGGGCCTCGCCCTCAGTACCACGGGTCGCTACCGCATCGAGACCTGCTGTGGCCACGAGACGCTGCTCGCCGCGGCCCGCACGATCGAACTGCACCACGCGCGCCTCGCCGGCCACTTCGGCAGCGATCCGTTCGAACAGCGCCGGGGCGTCGTGCGCATCGTGCCCGAGAGCGACGACCTCGAGACCGAAGGCTCGCCCTACTGGTGGGCCGGCGGCTTCCAGGCCGGCGATCGCACGACGGTCCGCTTCGCCTGGAACACCATCCCCGCACTCGGTCGCACGCTCACGCACGAACTCACGCACCGCTTCGACGGCGTGCTGCATCCGTTCCTCGGCGGCTGGTATGGCGAAGGCCACGCGCAGTGGACGGCCGGCAACTACGCGAAGATGGCGGACACGAAGTTCGTCGAGAACGACCTGCAGATCGGCACCGTCGCGCACACGTACTACAAGGGCTACGCCAACCAGGACAGTTTCGAGAAGCTGCTGAAGGGCACCATCGCCGACTACCGCGACAACTACTTCGCGGGCTACTCGCTCTACTCCTTCCTGCGCTCGTTCCCGCCGGAAGCACCTCGCTACCGCGAAGCACTCGCCCCGTTCGAACGCAACGCGCGCGCGGGCCAGAAGGATCCTGTCGCGTGGTTCACGAAGAGTTTCTGCGACGGCAAGAAGGGCCGCCCCGCCTCGTTCGACGCGTTCTTCGCCGAGTGGCAGACGTTCCTGCGCGGCTGCTACGACTATCTCGACGACAGGAAGGTCGGCAACGAGTGGGTCCTCCAGTACGGCGGGCCCGGGCGCGAGGAAACCGGCCCGCTCGTGCTCGACGAACCGACCTGGTCGTGGGCGCGTCGGCGCGCCGAGCCTTGGTTCGGCCAGGACCACGCGGCGGCGGCCACGCTGCTCCTGCACGAAGTCGGTGACGCCGAGGCGACCATTGCGGCCGGCCTGTGGTCGACGACCGTCGACGGTTGGCGCCTCGACACCGCGCGCGCCGTGCTCGCTGCCCTGCGCGTCGGCAAGGCCCCCGACGCAGCGCAGGCGTTCGCCGCGATCAGCGAGCGCCGCTTCCCGCAAGTCGCGATAGGCGAGAGCACGCAGTTGCTCGCCGCCATGAAGGCGACGAAGGCGCTGCTCGACGCACTCGCCGCGCGGGCTTCGACTTTGCAGGCCACCGGTGCGCTTGTCGCGGCCGCCGCGACCGCGACCGAGCACAAGGATCTCGCGCAGATGTTCGGCCTGCCACCGCTGCCTGACCTCGCGGCCAATGCGCCGCCCGCCGTGCCTCGCCACCTCGGCGGCCACGGCTTCACCGAGAGCAGCCTGACGGACTACGAAGACCGCCGCGTCGAAGGGCTCTGGTACGCGACACCCGACGGTGACCTGCACGTCGGCCGCGAACGGCCGCGCGACGGCACCGGCACCATCGACCGGCAGGCCCACCAGCGCGATGCGTTCGTGCACACCGTCGCGTGGCAGGCGCCGGGCGCCTACGTGCTGCGCGGCCGCGTGCACTTCACGACCTCCTTCGTCGATGGCTGCATCATTTTCGGCCACACGCGCCGCGACCGCGACCTGCGCCTGCACTTCTCGGCTGGCGACTACCGCTATGCGATCGGCAAGCAGGAACACAACGAAGGGACGGGCCGCCTCGATCTCGATCTGCGCGGCCTGTGGGAGCGCGACGGCAACGACAAGCTGCCGGGCACCTCCCCGCACCGCTCTCTCGAGCTCCCGAACGAGCAAGCGTGGTTCGACTACGCGCTGCACGTGCGCGGGCCGCGCGTCATGCTCGAGATCAACGGCGAGGCCGTGCTGCGCTACGCCGTGCACGACGGTGCACCCATCGAAGGCCACGTCGGCTTCGCGATGGGTCAGGGCGCGATCCGCGTGCAGCAACCGACCGTGCAACGACTCGATGGCAGTTCGATCGATCAGGTCGCCGGCCTCGACCTCGCCAGACAACCGCTCGTTCCGGTCGAGGACCTGCTGCTGCTGCCGACGCACGGCATCCCATCGGCGACGAACGGCACGCTGGTACTGTGGCTGCCGAGGGTCGACGCCGATGAGTCCCCTGGCGACGCCTTGCCGCGCTCGCTGCCGACACTGGCCAAACTGCTGCGCGCCACCCTCGAACATCCGCAACCCTGGGTGCTCGCCGTGCCGCGCGAGATGACGGCCTCCGATCGGCAGACGGCGATCACCAGCCTCCAGGAGATGCGACCTGAAGCGATGCCCGTGCTCGAACACCAGGTCGGCGCACCGTTCACGGGGTCGCACCCGTGGGTCCTGTTCGTCGATGCACTCGGCGTGCTGCGCGCGGCGGCCGAGGTCGGCGACCCACAGTTGCACACGAAGGTGGAACGCTGGTCGCGCATGTTCCGCAACCGATGAGCCTCAGCGGCTGCCGGCCTCACCGGCGCGCTCCTTTGACCATCTCGCTGCGTGGCCGATTCGCGGGACAGCTTACTCCCGCTGCCATGCGGACCGTGCTCGCCTCACCCCGACAAACTTCGCCTGGGCGCTGGAGCCGCCGCCGCCGCGCGCGCACCATGGCTTGCATGCGTGCTCACCTGCTGCTCGCCACCCCGTTCTTCCTGGCTGCCTGCAATGCCCCGGAGCCGGGACGACTGGTTGCAGCGCGCGACCAGGTCGGTCGGCGCGCCGATGGGCGACAGATCACGCCGGTGAACCAGACACTGACGCCGCTCGGCACCTTCGTCGATCTTCCAGATCTGCGACCGCAAGTGATCGCGCAGTCGCGCGACGCCAAGCACCTCTACGTCGCGGGCAAGACGAGTGAACTGCTCGTGCTCGATGCGGTGACCGGTGCTTCGCTGCAGCACGTGGCACTGCCCGCCGAGAAACAGACCGCGAAGGTGAACGATCCGAACCAGAAGGAACTGCGCCCCGACAAGGACGGTCAGGTCAGCTACACGGGCCTCGCGGTGTCGCCCGACGGCCGGACCATCTACCTCGCCAACGTGCGCGGTTCGATCAAGGTGTTCGCCGTCGCCGTGGACGGCGTCGTGCAGCCGTCGCACACGCTGCCGCTGCCGAAGGCAGACGCACCGCGCCGCGAAGCCGAGATCCCGAGCGGGATCGCGGTGTCGGCCGACGGCACGAAGCTCTACGTCTGCGGCAACCTGTCGAACCGACTGTTCGAACTCGCAGCCGACGACGGCACCGTGCTGCGCACGTTCGAAGTCGGCGTGGCTCCGTTCGACGTCGTGCTCACGGGCGAACGGGCCTTCGTCAGCAACTGGGGCGGCCGCCGGCCCGAGCCTGGGGATGTCGTCGGTCCCGCGGGCCGCGGCACGGTCGTTCGCGTCGACCCCGAACGCCACATCGCGAGCGAAGGTTCGGTGAGCGTGATCGACCTGCACGCTGGCAAGGTGCTGTGCGAGACGAGCACTGGCCTGCACGCGAGCGACCTCGCGGTGTCGCCCGACCAGCACTTCGTCGTCTGCGCCAACGCCGGCAGCGACACGGTGTCCGTGCTCGATCGCGACGGCAACGTCAAGGACACCTTGTGGGCGCGCAGCAAGCCCAGCGACCTCCTGCAGGCATCGCCGAACGCGCTGTGCTTCGCGCCCGACGGCAAACGGCTCTACGTCGCCAACGGCACCATGAACGCCATCGCGGTGTTTCACTTCGAGCCCGAAGACCGCGGCGATTCGCGCCTGCTCGGCTTGCTGCCCGTCGGCTGGTATCCGGCGGCGATGCTGTTCGATCAGACGGGCAATCGCCTCGCGATCACCAACGTGAAGGGGCTCGGCCCCGGCCGCCCGCGCGAGGGCAGCGGCGTTGCTGAGTTCAACTCACACCAGTACCACGGCACGCTGTCGCTCGTAGAGGTCCCGGCCGACGCCGAGCTGCCGAAGCTGACGGCGCAGGTCGAAGTGAACCTGCGGCGGTCCGCGATCGAGCAGGCACTGCTGCCACCGCGCAAGGACCAGCCAGCGCGTGTGATTCCCGAACGCATCGGCGAGCCGAGTCGCATCAAGCACGTCGTCTACGTGATCAAGGAGAACCGCACCTACGATCAGGTGCTCGGCGACATCAAGGCCGGCAACGGCGACCCGGAGCTGTGCACGTTCGGCGAACGCATCACGCCGAACCAGCACGCGCTCGCGCGGCAGTTCGTGCTGCTCGACAACACCTATTGCTCGGGGATTCTGTCGGCCGACGGCCACCAGTGGAGCATGGCAGCGTTCGCGTCCGACTACCTCGAGAAGAGCTTCGCCGGATGGCCGCGCAGTTATCCCGACGGCATGGGCGAGGACGAATCCGACGCACTGTCCTACTCACCGGCGGGCTTCCTGTGGGACCACGCGATCGCGCGCCACGTCACGTTGCGCAACTACGGCGAGTTCTGCGGGCCGCTCGTGCGCTGGCGCGATCCAAAGAAGCAGGGCGAGCCCGACTTCGCCGCGTGCTTCCGCGCCTGGCGCGACCACAGTGACGAAGTCGTCTTCGCGTGCGAGGCGAGCGTGGCCTCGCTGCAGCCTTGCAGCCTCAAGGACTACGTCGGTTGGGAGATGTCGGTGCCCGACCAGTATCGCGCTGACTGCTTCCTTCGCGAACTCGCCGAGTTCGAGAAGAAGGCCGAGTTGCCGCAACTCGTGCTCATCTGTCTGCCGAACGATCACACGAGTGGCACGAAGAAGGGCTGCCCGACGCCCGCGGCGTGCCTCGCCGACAACGACCTCGCCTTCGGCCGCATCGTCGAGGCGCTGTCGCATTCGAAGTTCTGGCCCGAGCTGGTGGTGCTCGGCATCGAGGACGACCCGCAGGCCGGCTGGGACCACGTCAGTGGCTATCGCACGACTTGCTACGTGGCGAGTCCGTTCGCGCGCCGCGGTAGGGTGGTATCGACGCAGTACAACACGACGAGTGTGCTGCGCACGATCGAGCAGATCCTCGGTATCCCGCCCATGAACGTGTTCGACGCCAGTGCTTCGCCGATGTTCGACTGCTTCACGGAGACGCCGGACCTGGCACCGTTCCAGGCGTTGGCGGCCAACGTGCACCTCGACGAGATGAACCCGGCAACCACGGCGATCGCGGATCCCGTGTTGCGCGCCGATGCGGAAGCGTCGGCGACGTTCGACCTCGCACGGGTCGACCGCGCGCCCGAGGACGCGTTGAACCGGATCCTGTGGCGCGCGATGCGAGGCACGGCGATGCCCTACCCGGAATGGGCCATCACGCCGGGTGTCGTCGACGACGACCGCTGACCACCCCACCCGTCACGGCGCCGACAGCACCCGCCAGAGGGCTTCAGCGACGAGTCGATGCACGCAGACACTCGCGTGGGCGTCGTGCCGGTTGACGGTGCGCGCCGACACGTCCATGTCCTGCACGAGTTCGGCCACGTCGATGATGCTCGCACCGTGCTCGACGAGCAGTTCCACGACGGGCTTCAGCATGGTGCGGCTGTGGTCGATGTCGTTGAGAACCGGAAAGACGACGACGATCAGCGGAATGCCGGCCTGCTGCGCGTACGAAGTGAATCGCTCCAGGTCCTGCCGGTGTCGCTTCATCACCGCGGCATCGCCGTAGGCTGCTTCGAGCCAGCGGCCGTACGCCACCGCGTCCGTGTGCGGCAGACTCCAGTAGACGAGGTTGGCGAGATACGAACTGCGCACGAGCATGCGCAACTTCACGGACGCGATGTCCTCGTACGGAGCGAAGCCCGGCATGTGCCATCCGGTTCGCTGGGCCGCGCCCTCGATGTCGTTCGGGTAGTACTGGAGAACGAGCACGTCGGGCCGCAGCGGGTGCTGTTCGAGGCGGCGCCATTCGTCGGCTGTGTCGGACCCGTTCTGGCCGAGGTTGAGCACCTGCAGTTCGCCGTGCTGATCGCCGAGCAGGTTCGAGAAGCGCGACGCCACCTGGGACAAGCCACCGCCCGCCGTGAACGAATCACCGAGCGCGAAGACGAGCCTCTTGCCCGGCACCCGGACGTGTTCGACGTCGCGATACCCGAGCGAGTTCGCCTTGCCCCAGTACCGGTGGCACCAGACCCTCGAGGCGAGCGTGTAGCCGACGTTGTGGCTGCGCGCCACGAACATGCACACGACTTCGAGGAACAACACAGCGAGGGTCGTCGCGAACGCGGCGGCCCAGCATCTCTTCGCCCACCGTGCGTGGTGCTGGCGCACGACACAGACCGCGAAGGCGACGACGAGGATGACATCCGCTGTGCCGATCAGCAGCAGCCGCGTCGCACAGAGGCCGAGTGGCAGGCGCGGCGCCTGTTGCCAGAGGGCCTGGTCGGTGTACCACAGGCAGAGCCACAACAGGCTCGCGACGACGAGCAGGGCGGTGACTCCGATCGCGCGTACAGTGATGCGTGACGTTGGAAACGGCATGGCAACGAGGCGCGGCGAACGGATCGCCGGTGCCCGGGTGTCGGTATCGGCCGAAGGGCTGCGACCGGACGAGTGGCGGTCCCAGCGGCCATGGCGCGGGCCGATGCATGAGCGGCGGCACGAGCCGGACCCCGTGCTACGCTGGTGACGACGTTGCTGCCTCCCTCCGGTAATCCCTACCTCGAGCTCACTGCCGCCTTCAACCGCGGGCGCCTGCGTGCGCTGCTCAGCTCCGGTCAGGCGGTCGTGTTCCACCGTCTCGCGGTGATGAGCAAGGACGGCGACTGGATCGTGCGCGAAGACGACGAGGCGCTTGCACACGTCCTCGGTGTCCTGGCCGACAGAGGTGCGCACTATCGGTTCGGTGCGCCGCTCGACCGTCGCTGGCTGGCCGGTGGCTGGAGTTCCCACTTCGAGTTCCGTGCCGACGGACTGCGCATCCGCACGGACTTCGTCAGCCGCCCGCCGCGCATCGACGGCAAGCAACTGGCGGCGATGTGGGCCAAAGCCGAGTCGACGGGTGTGCCCGTCATCGACATCGAACCGCTGGCCGCACTCAAGCTCACGAACCGCGAGAAGGACTATGCCGTGGTCGGCGAACTGGCCCGCAACATGAAGGACCCGCGGCAGCAGCTGCGCTTCTCGCGCAGCGCGCGGGATCTGATCGAACTGGCGGCACGACACGCGGCGTTGGTCGCGGAACTCGTCCGCGAACGGCCTCTGCTGCGGGAGGTCGGCGGCGGCGTGGCGAAGCTGGAAGCCGCGCTCGACCGCGAGCGCCGCGATCTCATGCATCGCAACGAGGAACGCCTCGCCGGCTACGAGCGGGCGTCGGCAGCCTGGGCCGAACAGTGGCCTGCGCGTGGCGAGGAGTTTCGCTCGCTGGATCTGCGCGCAGGACACCAGAGCATGGTCGAGCATGCGCTGCGCGTGCTGCCCTTCGGGCCGGACGGGGAACACCCATGAAGCCGCCGCGCGACGAGTTCCTCAGCGAAGAGGATCTGGATCTTCGCAACCTCAGCGACGAGGAGCTGTGCGCGTATTGGTTGCTGTGGCTGCGCCAGGCACAGGCGACGAACGATCTGGACGAGGGCAGCTACGAGCACGGGGTGTTCCGGTGGGATCCGGCGGTGAAGCCGCGGCCACCCGGGTAGTCGGGGACGACGGTGCTGCCTGGCTGCCGAAACGGCACGGCACTTGTGCTCTGTGTGTCGCGTTGGGCGGAGCCGGCTTGACAGGCCCGGGGGATGTGGGAAGCCTTCCTGGTATCTCGTCCCGTGGCTGCTGCGCCCATGCAATCGCAGCGGCCAACCAACTGGGGTAGTGCCATGAAGCTGGATCCTATTTTCCTCGTCGCCCCCAAACCGGCGGTGCCGTCCATGCCCACTCGTCGTGCCTTTCTGCTTGCGGGGACAACGTTCGCGTTGGGAACGGGTCTCGGTGGCGCGTGTGGGTACGCGATCGCTGCGAAGGCCGAGCCGGTCGTGGAGGAAGAGCTGAAGCCTTCGGGAGATGTAGATCTCGATGAGTTGCGGCGGCTCGCGGTGAAGGCTCCGATCGAGGAGCTGGTCGGGCAAAGGATGCTGTTCCTGAATCTAATGTCCACTGACTACCGCAAGGACGTGGTGCTGTGGCGAGGGTTCGAAAGGCTGTGTGACGCCATTGAACGCGATCCCACCTTCCCTGACCGAAGGAGCATCGCGAACGTCTTGGCCCAGACAATTGACCTCGGTGACCCGGGGTTCCGGCAGCGGTTCAATGTTCGCGTCAAGGAGCTGCGGAGCATCAAATGATGCAGGGCGCGGGAGAGGGCCTCCGATCCCCGGCCACCGTGCTGCAGGGTGGTTCAGTGAACGTTGATGTCGGCCCGAATGACGCGAGCGTTGAGATCAATGTTGCCGGATCCGGGAAGAGTACCAGCGTGAAGGTCGAGCCAGGCAAGACTGCCTCCATTCCCGTTCCCCCAGTTCCCGGAGGGACCGCCCTATGGATCACCGTTGGGCAGGGTCTTCGAAAGCGCGTCATCCTAGTCGAAGTCATCGCTCCAGGCCCCTGATCTTCTCCATCTCGTCTCCATTCGCCGATAAACGACCAACCAACCAACCTCGAACCCATGCTCACGACACGCTGCGTTGCTTTCCCCATCACGACAGCATTCTGTGCGACGAGCCTGCTCGCCCAATCCTTCGCCGTGGTCCCCTCCACGTACACGACGAACGACGCCGTTAGTTACGAGTGGATCGCCGGCGCGAGCCGTGACCTTCGCCAGCAGACGCTCATCGGTGTGAGCCACCTGACCGGCCTCATCGGCCACGACCTGACCGCGATTGAACTCCGGCGCACGGCGGCGAACGAGGATTTCCAGGGTGGCACGACCGACCTCACGGTCACGTTGTCCACTTCGCCGAACACGCCGCTCACCTGTTCGCCGTACTTCGCACCCAACATCGGCCTCAACCCCGTGCAAGTCTTCGCAGGCCAAGTGACTCTGCCGACCTCACCAGCCACAACCGGGCCAGCCATCGGTTGGACCGTGAACAACACGATGCGCATCGCGTTCACGACGCCGTTCCACTATCAGGGCGGCACCCTCTGCGTCGATGTCGTAGGCCACCCCGTCGCCGGCCAAAACGCAAACTGGTGGATGGCGGACGCGGAGTTCGAGGACATCTCCGGCACGACTGTGGAGGTCGGTCCCGGTTGCGGTGCCTACGGCGGCGCCCAACATCAGTGGAGTCACGTTGCCGATCGCTCGCTGCTGCCCGGCGCCGAAGGCCGGTTCTGGGCTTACGGCCCGCCCAACAGCATAGGTCTTGCGGCGTTCGGAGCGAGCGGTCCCGCGTTCCCGCTGACCTTGATCGGCCTCCCGTCGCCAGGCTGCACGCTCTCGCTCAGTTCGTTGGATGTCGTGATGATCGCCGTCTTCGAGCCCCAGTCACACCCGGGTCTCGCCGCGAGCGGGG
>JAYUCN010000639.1:0-9376 GCA_043740335.1 Planctomycetota bacterium | reverse complement strand
GCTCGCCAAGCGGATCGTCGCTGACCGCATTCACATCGCCCGTGATCCAGCGATGCACCTGCACGAAGTCGTCGTCGACGATGTAGCACCCGGCGCGTTCCAGCGTCTTGATCAGACCGAGTGGCGGTTGCTCGCAGAACGAACCGGCGAGCAACACGCGCGCCTGGTCCATGCTCCGGCGCTCGGCGTCGGCTGTGACTGCAGCCCGGTAATCGCGCAACATGGCACTGTGCTCTTCGACTGGCAACACGAGCCCGGCGCGCAACAGCAGGTAGAGTTCGGCAGTCGGCACGCGCCATGGTTCGCGCTGGCGCAGTTCGTAGAGGCCCTCCACGAGCACCCGGTTGTCGTTGTAGGCGGTGATCGACGCACGCAACGCCGCTGGCTGCAGAGAGCGGGCACCGCGCGCCGCCAGTGCACTGGCGATCTCTTCCAGCTCGCTGCGGTAGAACGCACCCCCGAGTGCGGAGTCGAAGTTCTGCGGCACGTCGACGTAGCGCGCGTACTTGTCGGGGAACTGCATCTTCCACATGCCCGACAGGTTGCGGATCACGTCGCAGGTGGCCGGGAACAGCACGCCGTCCAGGCAGTCGAGGCTGCCGTCGAGGCCCATCTCGATCGTGCTGCGCGGCAGATGGCAGATGTAGGACTGGTAGAAGGAGTCGCCGCGGATGATCTCGAGGTCTTCGCCAGCACCCATCAGGCCGACTGGCAAGACACCCATCGCGTGCAACATCTCGCGGGGCACGTAGACCGGCAGGTAGCCGATGGCGAGACCACCCGTTCGTCGCTTCCAGTCGCGAACGGCCAGAAAGCGGAGGTCGCGATAGAGCTCCTCGGCGCGGCGCAGCAAGGCCGGCAGCTCGACGGCGGTCATGCGTTCCTCCACACGGGAGCGCGTTTGGCCACGAACGCCTCGATGCCCTCACGAGCGTCGTGAGTAGCCATCAGTTCGTCCAGATAGGTCCGTTCCAACTCGGCGAGCCGGCGAAGGAAACCGGCGACGAACGGACCGCGCACCGCGCGCACCGCGTGACGCAGGCTGCTGGCCGAATGCCGACCGAGCAGGTCGCGCGCGTAGCCCAGTGCTGTGGCTTCCGGATCGTCGACGACGGCATCGCAGAGGCCGAGGCGCAGCGCTTCGCCTGCGTCGATCGTGCGGCCGCTGAGGCAGAGGTCTTCGGCGGCACTGCGGCCGAGTCGTTCCGGCAACAGCAGCGAGGCCACGGGCGCGAACACACCGAGGGCGATCTCGGGTTGGCCGAACCTGGCGTCGGGCGCGGCGAACAGGCGGTTGCAGAACGCCGCGAGCTCGAGGCCGCCGCCGAGGCACTGACCACGCACGGCGGCCAGGACGGGTACGGCTGCCACGGCGATCACGCGGATCAGCCCGTGGAAGCGCTCGAGCATGCTGGCCACGTTGGCGGGCAGGTGTTCCTGCACGCTGGCGCCGAACGAGAAGTTGGGCCCTTCCGACGACAACACCACCGTCTTCAGACTCGCGGTGCGGTGCGCATCGGCGAACACGGCCCGCAGCGCATCGGTCATCGCCGCATCGACGATGTTGGCTTTGGGCCGCGCGAGGCGCACCAACCACACGGCCCCGCCGTCGAGTTGCTCGACCCGGATCGGCGCGGCTTGCTGTTCAAGCGCCATGGCTCGAGAACTCCTTGCCGTGCGCCCGCTGCAGGATCTCCTCGATCAGCTCGGGCCCCCATCTGGCCCCCTGCGCCAGGCGCTGCCGCAGCAGCAGGTAGTCGGGGTCGCGGCACGCCTTGCTGCCTTCGTGGAAGGCGCGGAAGCCGGCGCGGCCCTCCGTCATCATGTTGAGCGCGAGCCAGGCGCGGTTGGTCTCACGGTTGCGGTCCCAGTGCTCGAGCTTGTGCTTGCGCACGCTCTCGATGGTCTTGCTGAGACAGCCCGGCATCGTCATCGTGAGGGCGGTCACCAGGCGGTCGACTTCGCGGTCGAGCAGCGACAGATCGACTTCGCCGCGCGCGACCAGTTCCTTCGCGGCCGTTCGTTCGGCGCCCTGCCGGAACTCGCCGTGCACGATGCGGCCCTGTGCGTCGAGCCAGCGGTCGGTGATCACCAGCGGGTTGGCCACGAACGCGCCATCGACCTTCAGCCCCGGCACCAGCGAGGTGAGCAGTCCGAGGCGATGGGCCTTGTGCGCGCTCCAGTGTTCGCACAGCGTACAGCTCTCCATCGCGCGTTCGGCACCGACGAACAGCGGCAGGAAGTCGGTGCTGCCACCGTCCGGAGCGGAACCGTGCTTGGGCCCGGCCTGGCCGAACACGGCCAGATCCTGCGCCACCGTGAAGTCGCAGGCCATGCCGATCTCCTGACCGCCGGCGATGCGCATGCCGTTGACGCGGTTGATCACCGGCTTGTCGCAGTGCAGGATCGCCGTGACCATGTCGTTGAACAGCCGCATGTACTGGCGGTACTCGTCGGGCTGGCCGGCGTAGTACTCGGCGTACTCCGCGGTGTTGCCGCCCGTGCAGAACGCGCGGGTGCCCGAACCCGTGAACACGACTGCAGTGCACGCGCGGTCGTTGGACGCGCTGCGCATGCCGAGGATCACGCCCTTCACCATCTCGGTCGTGTACGAGTTCAGCTGCAACGGGTTGTCGAGCGCGATACGCGTGGCATGCAGGCCGGCGACCACCTTGCCACTCGGGTCGTGGACCGGGAGCGGTTCGATGCGGATGCCAGGATGGCCGACGGCTGCTACGAGATCGTGGGACTTGAACGACATGTGGTCACGACTCCGGACAGAGCACGATGCGCCGGCCCGCACGCTTCTCGCGCACGTCGGCGAAACTCTGGTTGATCGAGCCGAGCGGACGCCGCTCGGTGAAGGGATCGAGCACGACCTTGCCCTCCAACACCAGCTGCAGGGCCGCCGGGTACAGCTCCGGCAAGCAACCCCAGTTGCCCTGCACGGTGGCGTCGAACGCCATCAAGTTGGCGAGGCGCAGTTCGATCTTCTGCGTGGTGAAGCCGATCACCGACAGGTAGCTGCCGGGCTCGATGAGGCCGAACGCAGTGCTCTGGCCAGCGGTCGTGCCCGAGCACTCGAAGATCCGCCAGCGGAAGCTCTTGACGTCGCGACTGCTCGCGAAGGCGCGCACGGCCTTCTTCAGGGCCTTGAAGTCCAGCTGGTCGGGGTGCAGCACGAGTCCGGCGCCGTGCGTCGCAGCGAGCGCCAGCCGAGCGGGATCGACGTCGATCGCCACGACGTGGGCGCCTGCCGCCGCCGCGATCTGTACCGCGAAGCCACCGACGCCGCCGACTCCGACCACGACGGCGAGATCCCCGGTACCGAGCCCGCTCCGGTGGATCGCCTGGAACGGCGTGGTCACGGCATCGGCGAGCACGGCCAACGTCGGCAGGTCGACTCGAGCAGGATTCAGTCGGCGGTCAGCCAGGTCGGGAACCGCGCACAGACCACGAGCTGGCACCCGCACGTGGGTGGCGAAACCGCCATGCACGTCGTTGCCGGGAAAGATCTGCTGCGGGCATACCGACCCACGTCCGGCCCGGCAGGCCGCGCAGTTCCCACACGGGATCACGGCCGGTACCACCACCGCCCGCCCGCACCACGACTCGGCAGAGGCTCCCGCCTCGACGACGGTACCGCTGATCTCGTGGCCCAGGGTCAGCGGCAGCGGCTTCCTGGTTTGCACCCCGTCGGCGTAGAAGCCGAGATCGGTGTGGCAGATGCCGCAGCCGGCGATCCGCACGATCACTTCGCCGGGGCCAGGAGCCTCCACGCGTCGCTGCTCGACCATGGGCTCGCCGATCGCTGTGAACGTCCATGCTCGCACTTGCACCAAGGTCGGCTCCGAGGGTGTTGGTACGAAGCGAGGCTACTGGTGACGCCCGCACTCCAGAATACGAGCGAGTGCGCAACGTCGCCGGCGATGGTGCGGGGAGTGCTGTTGCCGATCTTCGCACCGCAGCCCGACGCCTCGGGCTCCTGTGCGGCCGCCCTCAACGCCGGCGTAGCGGCGCAACACCGCGGGCACTCCGTCACGTTCTCCACGAAGGAACGAACTGCGCGGTCGCCGGCGTCGATCAGCGTCGCGTCGTGGACCTCGGGAACACTGTTTGAGTCCGCGGCAGACGATCTATGCTCGATGGCAGATGGACCCACAGTTCACCTGGGACCGCGACAAGGCCGCCGCAAACCGACGCAAGCACGGCGTGTCGTTCGAGGAAGCGCTCACGGCGTTTCGCGATCCGCTAGCTCGGATCCACGATGATCCCCGTCACTCTGACGAGGAGCACCGCGAGATCCTGGTCGGCCATTCGGCACGAGGACGGCTGCTTCTGGTATCCTTCGTCGAGCGCGGTCGGACGGTCCGTCTGATCAGCGCTCGTCGAGCAACACGCAATGAAAGCCAAGACTACCAGGAAGGGACGCGGTTCTGATGCCCGCCGCCGCAAGGCGGCGAAGCACGTCCGCGAGTATCGCTTCGAGTATCGGAAATCGCGTGCGAATCGGTTCGCCCGCAGGCTCCGTAGGGACACGGTCGTGGTGGTACTGGATCCCGATGTCGCCGTGGTCATCCACGATGCCCGGCGGGTCAACTCGCTGCTGCGCGCGGCCATCGCAGCGCTGGCGAAGGGACGCACGCGGCGCGCCGGGTAGGAAGTGCCACGCACGGGATCACCAGTCCAGGCCGGCGCGCAGCGATTGCCTCGCCTTTGGTGATCCTGCCTCGCCCGTGGGCCTCGGATCTGCTGCGGGCAAACCGACCCACGTCCGTCCCGGCAGGCCGCGCAGACCCCACACGCGCAGCCCGACGCCGCGGGCTCCTGTGCGGCCGCCCTCAAGGCCGCGCGCGCTTCGCGGCGAGACGGAAGCTCACCAGTACGAGCAGCGCCCCGCCGACGACGATGGCCAGGGACCAGGCCCAGACGGCGTCGACATGGCGCTGGGAAACGCTGCCGATCGACATCGGCAGCGCGATCGCCGACAGCAGGACCAGCGACCCGCGATGCAGCGCCAGACCCAGACAAAGGAACGCGATGCAACCGGTGACGAGCAGCACTTCGTTCCACAGTGAGCCGTCGACGCCAAGCACGGCGAGGCCGATCACGCTCATCAGAAAGCCGATCAACAGCGGCGCCGCCGAGGCTGCACGCGGCGAGGACGCGCCGCGCAGGTGCACTGCGACGCCGGCCATCGTGAAGGCCAGTCCATGCAGCACATGCGACCAGGCAACGGTCCGCCCGGTGTCCTGGCAACCGAAGAACACGAGCGGCACGCCATCGCTCGAATAGGCCAGCGCAGCCACGACGATCGCGAGGAACCCGAGCCCGTAGAACGGCTGTGCGCGTTCGCGCTGGAAGCGTCGATCGACATGGGCGCCCGCGGCCAGCGTGGCAAGTGCCACGGCGCCGACGAGGATCCAGCGCACCAGCAGCGGGAAACTGCTCCATCCCGCGATCGGCGCGAGGCACAACAGGGCGCCACTGCCGGCAATGCCGGCGACCCAGACGAACGCCGCCGCGCGCGTGCGCAGGAACAACAGCATGGCCGAGGCCAGCGCCGCGGCGACGGCGATCAGCAGTTTCCAGTGCAGGCGATGGGCCAATGCGTGCATCCACGCGGGAGCACTCGCCGGTTGCTCCCACTCGCCACCCGGCAGGATCGGGTGCGGCGCGCCGGCGTCGTCGAGCACGTAGCGCAGGGGTGCGGCCAGATCGGCCAGCGCGAACGCCAGCGGGGCGCAGAGCAGCGCGGCGCCGAGCAGGCACGCCACGCCGCGCCGGCGATCGTGCAGCCGCCAGCGGAAGAAGCCCACACCGGCGAGCAAGGACAATGGCACGGCTGGTAGCGCAATGCGAACGAACAGTCCCTGCTGTGACCATGCCAACATCTGCAGGAACGCCGGTCCGAACACGCTGAGCACGATGCCCGCGAACAACAGCAGGTTGGGTACCGAGGCGAACACGCCGCGCAGCAGACCCTGTTCGTGCTCGAGGACACGTTCGTAGGCATGCTCCAGATCCGCGCGTTCGCGTTCGTCGATCAGGCCCTGTTCGAGCCAATCGGCGTGGTCGGAGAAATGCCGCTCGGCCTTGCGCCGCAGCATCGCGCGCGAACGCACGGGCAACGCGAGCACGACGTCCCCATTGCCGAAGCGCGCGAGATCGCGCGCCAACTCGTCGGCCGACGCGTAGCGGGTCTCGGGCGCGCGCTCCATGGCCTTCAAACAGATCGCCTGCAGCGGCTTGGGCACGTCCGCGCGCACCGTGCGCGGCAACGGCGGATCCTCTTCCCTGATGGCGTACAGTTTCTCCTGCAGCCCCTTTTGGGCGAAGGGCACGCGGCCGGTCAGGGCAACATAGATCGTCGCGCCGAGCGCGTAGACATCCGACGACACCGATGCCGGTGCACCGCCCAGCAACTCGGGTGCGAGGAAATCGAGCGTTCCCACCGGGTTCTCGTCCTGGTCCGGCGCACCTGGACGCGCGATGGTCGAAAGGCCGAAGTCGACCAGCACGGGGCGGCCGCTCGCTTCGACGAGGATGTTGTCCGGCTTGATGTCGCGATGCAGCACACCCTCGCGATGGACCTTGGCCAGCGCCATGGCGACCTCCCTGAACACGGCCGCGATCGCCAATGCTGGCTTGCCCGCGAGGAAGCGATCGACCGCGACACCGTCGACCAGCCGCATGACGTAGTACGGACCACCGCCGTCGTCGCCCGCGTAGTAGACGGGCACGATCCCGGGATCGTCGAGCCGGGCAAGCACCCTGGCTTCGTGCGTGAACAGTTCGCGCAGGTGCGCGTCCCCGCGCAGGTCCGCGCGAAGGGTCTTCACCGCGACGGCGCGACCGAGATCGTCCTGCCAGGCCCGGAACACGGTGCCCATGCCGCCGCTGCCGATGGGCTCGACGCGACTGAGCCTCTGGAAGGCGGGACGATCCGGCGGTCGTTCGTCGGCAATGTTCACCAGGTGACCTCGCGATCTTCACCTTGGCGCCGTGGCGCTCGGAAGCCTCGGTCGCCTGCCGTCAGCCAGAGATGCCGACCAGCCCATTGGACGCCGCGAAGCCCGAAGGTGCCACGGGGTCGGCGAGCCACACCTGGAACGACAGCTCGAAACCGGGGGGCAGGACCGCCGGCCAGGCGAAGGGCACGGTCAAGGTCCCGCTGGGCGACAGAGTGATGCCGATCACGACATCGGGTGCGGGCACGAGCAATCCGCCGAAGAACGGGAGGTTCACCCGCGTGATGCCGCCGACGAGCCAGGCCGCGGCCCCAGGCAGCCCGTTGCTCAGGTCCATCGATACCGATGCTGCACCCGTCGGTGAGCCCGTACCTTCGAGGTGTGGCAGGCCCATCGTCCCGCCGAGGGCGCCACCCACGGAGCGCCACACTGCCGACTGTGCGTAGTGGAACAACGTGAACGTGGACTCGCCGACCGTGGCGATCGAGTTGTTCGAGAGTCGTGCGACGCCGAGGCCACGCAACGAAGTGAAACTCGTCCCGGCCCATTCCTGGACCCCGTTCTTCGCATAGCGAACGGTCACCGTTCGCAGGTAGCTGACCGAACCGGAGGTCGGGCCCGGCCCACCTTGGCCCGTGACGTAGATCTCGTCGTCGGGTCCGATGGTCAGGGCGTACGGCACTTCGTCGTTGGCCTGATGCTGGTTGTAGGCGGTGGACCACAGCACCGTGCCCGCGGGGGTGATCTTCTGGGTGATCCAGTCGAAGTAGCCGCCAGTGATGTTGAAGCCGCTGATCAGCACGATGTCGCCGTGGCCGTCGACCGCCAGGCGGCGCGTGCCCGTGCCCGGGTAGGTGTGCACCCACAACAGGGTCCCGGCCGCGTCGAACTTGGCGACGAGGCTGTGGTCTACGCCGAGCCCGCTCGCCGTGCCGGCGACGTAGACCTCGCCGGCCGGACCCAGGGCCAGATCCCAACCCGTGCCCATGGCCGGCGTCGACCGTGTCCACAGCAGATTGCCAGCAGCGTCGTACGCGAATGTCTCCATGGTGCCGAGCAGGCCGCCGGTGATGAAGATGTTGCCGCTCGCGTCGATCGCCAGACTGCCGGCTTGACTCTGGTTGAACGGGCTCGGCACGGCCGAGCGCGTCCACAGAAGCGTGCCGGTCCGCGAGTACTTCATCGTCACGACCCCGCCGTTCGTGCGCCCGAGGACGACGACATCACCGTTGCCGTCGGTGGCCACGCGTTGCAGGGAACCCCAGCTACTCTGGATGACGCGCGACCAGAGCAGATTGCCGGCCGGATCGTACTTCAGCGTCACGAACCCGTTCGGCGTCATGCTGCCACCGACGACGTTGTAGCCGGCGACCACGACGTCGCCGAAGGCGTCGACGGTGAGCCATGAAGCATGCTCGCGCGTGCCAGGATTGCTGAAATCGACCTGCCAGAGGGGCGTACCGTCTGGCGCGAACTTGGCGGTGACGATCCGGTAGTTGGGGTAGTGGCCGGTCACGTAGATCGCGTCGTTCGCATCCACTGCTACCATGGCGCCGTAGATGTTGGCACCGAGCAGGGTCACGGTGCGAGACCAGTCCTCGACAACCACGCCTTGTGCGGATGCCGAGACGAAGCTTACGCCGACGAACGCTGCGCCGAGGCGCAGCAGGGCGGTGATCCTGCCGAAGGGGCGAAGCAGGACGCTGGCTGTCATATGGGAATCCTGCGGTCGGCGGCCAGGCTGCGCGCGAGTTCTTCGTAGCGGCAATGGGCACCCTCGCCCATGTCCACGTGTTCGACTCGCTCGAACCCGGTGCGAAGGCGCTTGATCGCGGCGTGGTCCAACATCGACTTGGCCATCGGGAACAGCACCTGCTCCTCCTTGTCGATGTGCTCCCGCAACAGGGCCACGTAGCCGCCGGCCGCCGTGGCGAGCGCCTTGCCATCCGCTTCTTGCAGAGCACGCACCATCTGCTGTCGACACTGTCGGCCGAGTTCGTGTTCCTTGCGCATGCACTCGGTTGGCCCGTGGCTCGCCGGCAGTCCAGCGCGTTCGAGTTCGACGAACAGCAACTGCTCCTCCTTGCCGTGGTGGCAGCGGTCGGCATAGTGTTCGAGGAAGTCCAAGGCCGGCTGCCAGAACCGGCGGCGAACCGGGACACCGGCGTGCAACTGCTGCAACTCGGCATCCATGGCACCGAGGACCGACAAGATGGTCTGGTGTTCCTGCGACAGCACGTCGACGGGATGGGTGGAGCCGCAAGCGCAACCGCAGCGGTGTCCGTCAGGCTTGTTGGGGTTCATGTTGGCGCCTCTGTTCGCGACCGCGTCGCTAACGCAGGCGCAATCGATCGTCTCGTTCTTTGTCTCGCCCATCGGTCCGTCGGCCGCCACGGGCTCTAGTG
>JAYUCN010000638.1:0-3858 GCA_043740335.1 Planctomycetota bacterium | reverse complement strand
CCCGATGGTGAAGCGTGGGTGCGCAGTTCGTTGCTGGCGCTGCTGCCCGTCTACCGCTTCACCCTATGGCTGCCGGGCTGAGCGGGTTCCGAGCTGAGCGCGCGGCGCCCGAAAAGCCTCACTGGCTCGGATAGGTCGCCTTGACCCAATCGCCCCACTTGCGATCGAAGTCGAGGACCGAGACGCCATAGGCCTGCTGCAAGGCGTCGCGCGTGGCGCCGACGAGGTCGTTCTGGTCCGGCCCCCAGTTCGCGTCGACGCGCCCCTTCACCTGGAACAGGAAGTGCCGCCATCGTTCGGGGCCCTGCGACATGAGCCAGTCCATGCGCGACCAGATCGCGACGTGGTCGTTGAACGTGATGGCGCCAAAGTCGCGCCAGGTGTAGGCCTCGGCGAACGGCGCGAACTTGCCGTTGGCGGTGACGAGGTTGCGGCAGTAGGGCTCCCAGCGATCGATGAGCTTGATGTCGGCGAGCGAGCCCTCGTTCTGGTCGAAGTTCGGGTACTTCGGATCGATGCGCCGACAGTTCCAGTGGCCGAAGCCCTCGCGTATCCAGACGGGCATGTCGTAGTTGTAGTACCGGAACCCGTCGATGAGGTTCTGGCTGACGTTGAACGCGAGCGCGCAGTGCAGCGCCGTGTCGTGCTTGAGCGGACGAACGTCGTCTTCCGTCGCGCACGTGAAGAGGATCGAACTGGTCTCCTTGAAGTGCCAGCGCTGCGGCGTCGCCGAGTCGCGGCCGAGGTAGGTCTTCATGTACTGCCGGAACGAACCTTGCTTCTCGAACACGAGCACGAGGTACTTGTCCTTCATGCCGAGATAAGGGCCATAGCCCATGTAGCGGGCTCCCGGGGTTGCCATGACCTTGCTCGGATCGGTCGGGAAGTCCTCGTCCTTGACGCCGAACAGCTCCGAGGTCTCGGCATAGAGCTTCTCCATGCGCTGCGCGGTCAGGTGGGCACGCAACCATGGATCGAGGGTGCGGGTCTTGGGGTTGATGCCGGGCAGCTTCGTCGCCAGTTCATCGAGTTCCTTGCGCACCTTGGCCTTGGTCTCGGCTTCCATCGGCACGGACCATGCGGGCAGGTTGGTGCCGATGCGGAAGTGCGCGGTCTCGATCCAGAGGATCTGGATGAACTCGAGCGAGGCGTCGATGTTGGTGCTCGTGACCGGCTTGTCGGCCAGGTTGCCGAAAGCGAACGGCCCGTACGAGAGGTAGCCCGCCTTGGCCATGAGCTTGCTGTCGTTCTTCGTGTACGGATCGAGGCGCCACTTGGGCGTCTTCTCGGCCTGGGCACACGCGAGTGTCTGGCAGAGCAGGGTCGCCAGGAGGTGGAAGAGCGTGCGCATGTGGACAGGGAACGAAGTCGGGTCGCGGTGGGTTCGTCAGGCCTTCTTGAGCCATTCCTCGGCCATCTTGATGGCTTGGAAGACGGTGAGGTTCTCGATCGGGGCCTCGCCATACAACACGCGCATCGTGTTCACGGCTTCCTTCTTCACGGTGTGGTCGGAGGCCTGCAGGTAGGTGCGCAGGAGGAGGCTGTGTTCCTTGACGGCCAGGTAGCGCAGCAGGCGAAGTCCCGCCATCTGGTCGGCTGCCGGTGCCTTGGCGATTGCCTCGAAGACCCAGTTGCCGGCGTTCATGGAGCGCGCGGCCGGCAGGACCTCGGCGACGAGAGCGCCGGTGTCCTTCCACTGGACCTTGGTGTAGGCGAGTACCGCCGGGACCACTTCGCGCTCCTTCAGGGCCAGCATGCCGAGCGAGGCATAGAATGCGGTTGCTTCGTCTTTGTCCTTGCACCCAGCCTTCAGCACGGGCAGCAGTTCGGGATCCACGAAGCGGCACAACCGCAGCATGAGGTAGCGCCGCAGCTCGACGCGGGGCTTCTTCGACTCGCGCGCCATCAGGGCGCTGTGCCGCGGCTGCAACATGACGTCGAACACGGCGAACAGCAGCGGATTGCAGTTCTCCGTCCGGTCCGACACCTGCTGCAGCAACAGCGGCAAGGCGCCGTCGCCGAGCGCAATCAGCTGGCGCTTCGCCTCCTCGTGCAACTGAGGATCGGCCTTGCGGAACTGCCCGACCAGGGCGAGCACCCGTTCCTTGTCGGTGTCCTTGAGGGTCGGCCACTCCTCCAGCTTTGGCGCGGTTGTCGCCGGCGCCGGCTTGGTGTCGCCCTGGGCAGGGGCCAGCCGCGGTGCGATCAGTGCGAGCAGGAGCGGGGCGATCACGGCAGCGAGCGGCGAGGAGTTGGTCATGGCAGTTTCGGCAGCTTGAGCCACGCGGGCATGGCCTCGCGATAGTCGGGGTGGACGAAGGTCACCCGGTCGGCAACGCGCGTCTGCTCGGACAGCAACCAGGTGTGCCACTCGCCGGCCGTGTGGGTGACGAAGCCGACCTGCAGTGCTTCGCAGTAGTCATCGACCGCCAGCGCCGATTCGTGCATCTCGACACAACCGGCGACGAACCAGCCGGTCGGCACCTCGATCGGCGGGCTGACGGAGCGGTGCAGCAATGGGTCGAACAGGAACACGGCCACGGGCAGCTGCGCATGCAGTCGCGTGAGGTTGCTGTGCTTCCTGTCCTGGATCAACTTGGAGCGCTCTTCCAGTTCGTCGGTGTTGGTCGCCACCGAACAGAGGGCCTGGGCGTGCACGAACTGTTCGTGCCGCTGCGCCGGGAAGGCCCGCTGCGCGAACCGCAGTGGCAGAATGTATTCGTCCAGCACCCTCTGCACCTTGGTCTTGTGTCCCCCCTCGGGCAGGAACGAATCGAGGAAGCGCACGTACGGCTCGACGTCGGCAAGGGTGATCTCGATGCCGTCGACGACGAGCAACCTCGGCTCCGCGGCCGGCGCCGAGTCACCGTTCCTCCAGACACCGCGAATCACGGCAGTGGCCCCGAGTGCCACGGCAGCGACGAGCAGGATGCCAAATCGCCAGCTGCGGAGCAGGTTCACGGCGTGTCCAGCGAGGCCAGGAAGTCGCATACCGGGCCGCTCAGGAAGCGGTAGCTGGCATAGAGGTGTTCCGCCAACTGGGGAGCATCGGCAACCGCGATCGGACCCGCGAAGCTGCCAGTGTTCTCCAGCCACAGCGACCGGGGATCCTGGGGCCAGGTCTCGACCCGGACATGATAGGTCTCGCGCCCGCCCTGGTGGGGCGGGAACACCAGTCGGACTCCGAGCGACTGCAAGGGTCGTCCGAACACCTGCCACGCCTCGTTGCCGGGTGCTATGAGCCGCTTGCTCAGGAACTCGCGGCCGTCGCGAAACTGACGCGGTGCGATCAGGGAGCGGACCACGAACTGCTGCGCCAGAGAAGCGGTGATGCCGAGCGTCTGGAAGGCGGCGGTCGTCACGTTGACGACGCGCGTCGCGAAGTCCTCGACGCTGGTGCCCCGCAGCTCCTCGCGCAGGACGAGCCGATCCCAGGCGAAGCTCGCCGTCGAGATCTGTCCCGGTGTCTGCGGCAGGTTGCTCAGGTGGATGCCGTCGGGAGCGACCTGGAAGTTCTGGTAGCCGAGTGCCGGCTGCCGGTAGAGCGTGTTGTGGACGGTTTGCACGAGGTCTGCCCGCAGTTGCTGAGGTGGGTAGAGGATCTCGGCAGCAAACGCGATCGTGCGCGGGTCGTAGCTCATTGGTTCCGTAGCGTCGAGCGTCGTCGCGCTGTCTTGGATTCTCGCATGCGGCGGGCCCCAGGCCAACGCGGCCCGAGGCAACATGCTACGCGGGCTCTGCCAGGCGGGTAGAGAGGCTGCGACGGCGCCGGGCGCCAACGAAAGATTGCGGGAGGATTCCCTGCCCCACCTCGTTTCCGGGCGCCTTGCGGATAGACTGCCGCGCCCTTTTTCCACC
>JAYUCN010000637.1:0-3862 GCA_043740335.1 Planctomycetota bacterium | reverse complement strand
CCACAAGATCGTGCAAGCACTATTTGACGAGGACTTCGGAGACGGGGAGTTCCCCCAGCGATTCCGAGATGACGTTCGGGACGAGCACATCGAGCAGTACGGCTGTCGCTGCCCCATGTGCGATCGCCGCGTGCCCTACGACCGGCTCACCGTCGACCACATCGTCGCCTTGAGGAATGGTGGACGAACATCGCGTGCCAACGCTCGCATCCTCTGCATCTCCTGCAACTCCCGAAAGGGTGCGCGCAACAGCTGGCTCGACTTCATCATCGGACGCTCGGCCTGAAGGATGAACGCCCCCGTGTGCGGTCTGTGCGATCTTGTCCTCCCCAAGTCGAGCCGATCAGCGAGCTGCCGAAGGAACGTGAGGCCGCACTCGTCGCCGCCACGTGACCGCGGCACGGGCCGCGGCGCACGATGTCGAGGCACTGGGCTGGCTCTACCAGCGCGGCGAGATCTTCCCGTACTTGGCCCACCTGGCAGGCCGACGGCGTGGTGGGTTTTGGGGGCGGGTGTTGAACGAAGCCGCTTCGCGGCAGCTACGTCCCTGTAGATCGATCACCGGATGCGACTTCAAGCGTAGCCGTCACCGGGACCGCTGGGAGTGACGCCGGCCGAGATCCCAACGATCCTCGAAGCGGCTGTTGCCGCTCTGCCCTGCACTGCTGACGGTCGCGAGCTTCCCCAATTCCAACGCCAAGGAGGCGTCCCATGGGTGAGCTTTGCGAGAAGATGCGTGCCGACCTGCAGGCCGGCGGTTACAGCCCCAGCACGACGAAGATCTTCCTGCTGTGGGCGCAGCAGTTCGCGCAGTTCCACGCGCGTTCGCCGGCGGATCTCGGCCAGGAGGAGATCCGCGCGTTCCTGGTGCACTTGGCCGAGAGGCCGGTGTCGCGCTCCACGCTGCGGCTGGTCCGAGCGGCGCTGCGCTTCTTGTTCGAGGTCACGCTTGGGCGTGTCACCGAGGCTGCGTTCCTTCGCCAACAGCAGGCGGTGTCGACGGAGGGCGCGGACCATGGGTGATCTCTGCAACAAGATGCGCGCCGACCTCACGATCGGCGGTTACAGCCCGAGCACAACGACGATCTACCTGATGTACGCGCGGCAGTTCGCGCGGTTCCACATGCGCTCGCCGGCGGAGCTGGGCCGCGATGAGGTCCGCGAGTTCATGCTGCATCTCGCGGAGAGGCCGGTGTCGCCCGACACCATGCGGCAGGTTCGGGCTTCGCTGACGTTCCTCTTCGCGACGACCCTGGGGCGCCCTGTCGAGGTCGACCATCTGCCCACCCACCGCCCGATGAAGCGTCTGCCGCTCGTGCTGAGCGGCACGGAGGTGGCACAGCTCTTGTCGATGGTGCGCAGGGACAGCTACCGAGTCATCCTGATGGCGATGTACTCGGCGGGCTTGCGCGGCCGGGAGGCCGTTCGGCTGCGGGCCGAGGACATCGACAGCAAGCGCGGCGTGATCCGCGTCGTCCAAGGCAAAGGCAAGAAGGACCGGTACACGCTGCTGTCGAGGCGGTTCCTGATCGAGCTGCGGTCCTACTGGTCGCAAGAGCGACCGCCACTGCCGTGGCTGTTCCCAGGGAATTCGGCGGAAGGCCACCTGGGCACTGATGCTGTCCGCAGCGTCTTCGCTGACGCGATGACTACAGCCGGCATCAAGAAGCAGGTGCGCCCGCACTCGCTTCGCCACAGCTTCGCAACCCATCTGCGTGAACTCGGCGTGGACATCAGCGTGATCCAGGCGCTGCTCGGGCACGCCAACATCAAGACGACGGCGATCTACCTGCACACGACCGTCGAGATGTTGATGAAGACGAAGAGTCCGCTCGACAAGCTCGGCACCACAGACGGTCAGGTCCTCGGGTAGCAGGTGCCGTCGGACTTTCCGCGGCCTCGGTTCGAGGTCGCGGACATCGTTCGTGCGCACGAGGCGGAGCTGCGTCTTCGTCGCATCGTGACGCACCGCGAGGCGAAGGTGCTGCGGCACCTTGGCCAGTGCCGGACTCCGTCCCTGGGCGGCCATCGCGACGTCTGCGATGGCTGCGGCCACGAGCGCATCTCCTACAACTCGTGCCGAGATCGGCACTGCCCGAAGTGCCAGGGCACCGAGCGGGCGAAGTGGCTGGAGCGCCGGCTCGAGCACGTGCTGCCGATCCCGTACTTCCACGTCGTGTTCACGCTGCCGTCAGCGGTGCATGCGTTGGTCTTCGCCAACAAGGAGCAGCTCTACGCAGCGCTGTTCGATGCGTCGTCGCACACGTTGCAGCAACTCGCCCGCGATGAGCAGCGGCTGGGCGCCGAGATCGGCATCACGTCGGTGCTGCACACCTGGGGGCAGAAGCTCACGTTCCATCCGCATGTGCACTGCGTCGTGACCGGCGGGGGTCTCAGCAAGAAAGGCGACCGCTGGGTGCCAGCGCGCGAGCAATACCTGCTACCGGTGAAGGCGATGTCGCGGTTGTTCCGGGGCAAGTTCCTCGCGGCAGTTCAGGACCTGCGGCGGGCTGACGAGCTCAACTTGCCGGGCAAGCTCGATGCGCTGCGTGACGACTCGACCTGGGCAGCGTTCCGGGACCAGCTCTACCAGGCCGAGTGGGTCGTCTACGCCAAGCCCCCGTTCGGCGGTCCCAAGCAGGTCTTCGCCTACCTCGGCCGCTACACGCATCGCGTCGCCATCAGCAACCACCGCATCCTCGACATCGCCGACGGCCAGGTGACGTTCGCGTACCGCGACTACGCCGACGGCAACCAGAAGAAGCGGATGACGGTGCCGGGCGTCGAGTTCCTGCGGCGGTTCCTGCTGCACGTCCTGCCGCGCGGATTCGTGCGGCTGCGCCACTACGGCCTGCACGCATCCAGCAACGTCGGCACGAAGCTGGTTCAGTTGCGCAAGATTCTCGACCTGCGATCCCCGCAGCCGGAGGCCTTGGACCCGGCGAACACGTCGCAGCGACCTTCGCCGCCGCCTACCCCGAGGCAGCCGCCGCGGGCGGGCAAGGAGCCGTGGTGGGAGACGCTACTCCGACACACGGGGGTCGATGTTCGCGCCTGCCCGCGATGCAAGACCGGGCGGCTGATCCGGCGCGGGTTGCTGACGTCCTTCGAACTGGCGCGCTCGCCGCCGGCTGCCTCATGAGCACAGAACGAGGATCCGCTGCAACCGCGCACCGACCACGTCGGTGCTGCGATTCTCGTTGCCCGCGTCCTGCCGAAGTCGGGTTCCGGCTCATAACCGACCAAAGCGACCTGGCAACCGCGTTAATCCCGACCACCAGCGAGGCTGGCAGCGAAGCGAATTGGCCCTTCTGCAGCGGCACCGCGGTCCCTGGTTCTGTCGACGCGCTCGAAACCCCATAGGGCACGACCCGCTGCCGCTCGGGCTTCGTTCAACAACGAATTGCGCGCATGCGAGACGCTTCACCGACGTTCAGGCGTTGCGGGCGTCTCGACGCGCGCAATTCGCTGTCAGTTAAGCAGAAATCGCGCTCTCTCCGAGTCCGCGAGAGAGCCCCCCACCGGGCACCGGTCAGACCCCCACCCCTTTCGACCGGGGGACCCAGTGCCCACGCTCTCGCGAACTCGCCCGCCGAATTCCGCTGCCCCACACCCCGCCACCCGTCGCGCCCACACGCCACCCCCGAAACGCGACCGCCCCGTGGCGACTAACCACGGGGCGGGTGCGTCCGCTACTGCGCGCGGAAGTGGCTCCCCAGTCATGGTGCCAAAGCGAACTTTCGGCGAGAGAGCGGCGCCGGTGCCACGGACCCCACCTGGATGGTCCTGGCGCTCCCGTGGATCCTGGGCGCATGCCGCGCCAACTGTTCCTTCTTCGCTGGCTGCTTGCGCTGTTCTCTGG
>JAYUCN010000636.1:0-3866 GCA_043740335.1 Planctomycetota bacterium | reverse complement strand
GCAGCCGACATCCCGCCGTGGAGGCGTTCCTCGCATGAGCTGCACGAAGCCGCTGCCGCTCCTACGAACAACAGGGATCTGCGATCTGGTGACGACGTCGCCGTCGTCGGCATCGACGATGCCCTTCCCTGAGCAGCGACGGTGAGAGACCATCGACGAACGAACCATGGACCTCTCCCGCTTCCCGCGTCGCCGCTACTCCACGGGCCCGACCCCGCTCGAGTTCCTGCCCAACTTCACGCGCGCCCTCGGCGGCCCGAACATCTGGATCAAGCGCGACGACATGCTCGGCCTCACACCGGGCGGCAACAAGACGCGCAAGCTCGAGTTCCTCGTCGCTGACGCCCTGGCCCAGGGCGCCGACACGCTGATCACCTGCGGCGCGCCGCAGTCCAACCACTGCCGCATCACGCTGTCGGCCGCGGTGAAGGAAGGGCTCAAGTGCCGCTTCGTCATCGAAGAGCGCGTGCCCGGCAGCTACCGGCGCACGGCAAGCGGCAACAACTTCCTGTTCCGGCTGTTCGGCGTCGAGTCGATCGCCGTGGTGCCGGCCGGCACGAACATGGCCACCGCGATGCAACAGGTCGCCGACGAGCTCGCGCGCGCGGGGCGCAAGGGATACCTGATCCCGGGCGGCGGTTCGAACGCGCTCGGCGGCCTCGGCTACGTCGCCTGCGCGCAGGAGCTGCAGCAGCAGTTCTTCGAGCAGGGCGTGCGCATCGATCGCGTCGTCGTCGGTTCGGGCAGCTCTGGCACGCACGGCGGTCTGCTCGCGGGGTTCCTCGGCAACCGCGTCCAGATCCCGATCGTCGGCATCGGCGTGAGCCGCGAGCCCGCAGACCAGGCGCCGCTCGTGCTCAGGGAAGCGCAGGCGGTCTGCGATCTGCTCGGGCTCGGCCTGACCGTTCCGCCCGAGTCCGTGGTCTGCGTCGGCGGCTACTGGCAACCGAAGTACTCGGTGCCCAATCCGCGCATGGTCGAGGCGGTGCAGCTGCTCGCGCGCACCGAGGCCATCCTGCTCGACCCCGTCTACACGGGCAAGATCATGGCCGGGCTCATCGGCATGAGCCGCGACGGTGCGTTCGCGCACAGCGAGAATGTGCTCTTCCTGCACACGGGCGGGGCGTCGGCGCTGCATGCGTACGAAGCGGAGGTTCTCGACGAACAGGTTGCGCCGCACTGATGCGGTTGCCGACGGCGCGGAGCGAACCGGTTCACGCCGCAGCCGCCTTCGATTGCGGGCGCAGCACCACGAACAGCAGTCCAGCGAGCAGACCGGTCACGACTGTCCAGACGCACGCCCAGAAAACCATCTGCGCCACGAAGCCGGCGGCGATCTTGGCGACCGCACCGCCTTCGAACGGGAAGCGGTCGTAGTGCGTGCCCCAGTCGCCCAGCACGGCCGGGATCGTCACCAGGAAGACGGGCAAGCGCGCGAGCAGGCCGTAGAGCAGCAGGGTCCTGGCGAGCGGCTTGCACAGCGCCTTGGTCGACGCCGCGAACGGACGCAGGCGCAGCGCAAACCAAGGGCCGAACACGAACGGCAACCAGGCGATGCCGACGATGGCCACCGCACCACGCATGCCGTGGTCCGCCAGCCAGGCCCGCATGCCTGCCAACTCGAGCCCGAGCCGGAGCAGGGTGATCGCCAGCGTGATCGCAGCGGGCACGACGAGGAGGGAGCGGGCGGAAGGTGCGACGGCAGGGTTGAGGTTCATGTTCGGAGGAGATGCTGCGGACTCGGGCGTTCAGTCAAGCTGGAAGGGTGCTCGATCGCCACGCGCAACCGGGGAAGACCGGAACGAGAGGGCTGTTCCGGGCCAAGTGCCGTGCGCTCGCCAACGCCCCCACTACCATCCCCGCATGCTGACGCACCGCCTGTTCGCCGTGCTCTCGCTGCTGCTCGCACCGCTGCGCGCGCAGAACGCGTTCCCCGAAACCGACACCCTCAAACTCTTCGAGCGGCGCTCGGAACTGCTCTCCGCGTTCTGGGGCCGTGACATGTCGATCCGCGCTTCCGTCGTGCTGCCGTCCGACCTGCGCGCCGATGAGAAGCTGCCCGTCTGCTACTCGATCCACGGCTTCGGCGGTTCGCATCGCAGCGCCATCCGCCGCGCCCCCGAGCTCGCCGACGCCATGGCAAAGGGAACGACGCCGCGCCTGCTGTTCGTGTTCCTCGACGCGCAGTTCTCGCTCGGCCACCACGAGTTCGCCGACTCCGTCAACAACGGCCCGTGGGGCAAGGCCCTGACGACCGAGTTCGTGCCCGCGCTCGAGCAGCACTTCCACGCCTTCGCCGCCCCGACCGCGCGCTTCCTCACGGGCCACAGCAGCGGCGGCTGGTCGAGCCTGTGGCTACAGGTCACGTATCCGGACTTCTTCGGCGGCACCTGGTCGACCGCGCCCGACTCCGTCGACTTCCGCGACTTCACGGGCATCGACGTCTACCGCTTCAGCAACGCCTTCACCGATCCCGACGGCAAGCCGATCCAGCTCATGCGCCGCAACGGCGAGTTCGTCACCTCGATCGAACAGTTCGTCGAAAAGGAACTCGCGCAGCGCGACCACGGCGGCCAGTTCATGAGTTTCAACGCCGTGTTCTCGCCGCGCGGCGAGGACGGCAGGCCGATGTTGCTGTTCGATGGCAAGACGGGCGCGATCGACCGCTTCGTCGCCGAGAGCTGGCGCAAGTACGACATCGGTCTGATCCTGCGCGAGAACTGGGCGACGCTCGGACCGAAGCTGCGGGGCAAGCTGCACGTCTTCATCGGCACGCAGGACACGTTCCGCCTCGAAGGTGCCTGCTACCTGCTCCGCGACGACCTGAAGAAGCTCGGCAGCGACGCCGAGATCGTGTTCGCCGAAGGCCGCGATCACGGCACGCTGTCACGGCCGCATGCCGAGCTGTGGCCCGACGGCATGATGGCGCGCATCCACCGCCAGATGCGGGCACGCTTCGAGGCGAGCCAGGGGAAGGCCGACGCCGTGAAGTGAGCCATCACGACGGCCGCTGGTCGCGACAGCGCAGGTAGAGCGCTTCCACCTTCGCGCGCGCCCACGGTGTCTTGCGCAGGAACTTCAGCGAGGATGTCACACTCGCCTCGTGCGTGAAGCACCGGATGTCGATCGCGTGCGCCATCGCCTCCCACCCGAGCAGGTCGACGAGGGACTCGAGCATCGCCGCGAGCGTGACGCCGTGCAGAGGGTTGTTCGGTTGGGGGCTGTCCGGTTGTCGATTCACGATCGCGGCGAGGGCCGCGCAGTGTCGCACGCCGCTGCAGAAGAGCTGATGTCCTGCTGGACTATCCGCCGCGAGCACAGCATTCTGTCCGTCATCGCGGTCTCCACCGCGTCGTCCGGCACGTCGCCGGACGACACGCAACCACCCATTCGATCCCCACAGGAGGCGACCATGGCCAAGGGCCAACAAAGCAAGAAAGACGAGAAGAGGAAGCCCGAGAAGACCCTCAAGGAAAAACGCGCCGCCAAGCAGGCGAAGAAAGCGATGAAGGGCTGAGCCCGGCGCTCGCCCTGCCGTGCGCGCCTCGCTGCGAGCGGGGCGCTGCACACCTCTCGCCCCCACCTGCTTCACGCGAGCAGCAGCGCGAGCCCACCGGCGACCAGGATCGCCACCGTGCCGATCAGCACGGGTCGCGCGAGGTGACGTCCCATCGCCACCGCGATGCCGGCCTTGACCAGCGTGTTGCTGGTCGCCGCGACGACGACGGCCACCACGGCCACGTGCATGTCTTCGGGCCGGGCGCGCGCCCGTTCCGCCATCGACAGCGTGATCGCATCGACATCCGTGAGGCCCGCCAGCGCGGCGATCGTGTAGAGGCCGCTGCTCGGCAGATACTCCTGCCCGA
>JAYUCN010000635.1:0-3867 GCA_043740335.1 Planctomycetota bacterium | reverse complement strand
GTGCGCGACGGCGACACCGGGTTCCTCGCTGCACCTGGTGACAGCTCGGCGCTGGCGGTGGTGCTCGCGAAGGTGCTGCGCGACCCGCCGCTGGCGCGTGCGGTGGGCGAACGTGGCCGGGCGGCCGTGCACGCGACGCTGGACGTCGACGACAAGGCCCGGCAACTGATCGGCTGCATCGAACGATGAAGGTGCCCGCCCGGATCCTGCTCTTGGTGGCGCTGCCGTTCGTGTGGCTCGGAGCACTCGCGTTCGCGGGCGTGGTCGTCGCACTCGACCTCGTCTGCACGCCGTTCGTGTGGTTGCTGCGTCGCCCGCCGCACGATCGCGCACTCGCCACGCGCAATGCGTCGGTCGTCGTGCTGAACTGGAATGGCCTGCACTTCCTGAAGGAGCTGATGCCGTCGCTGCGCACGGCGGTCGCGCGCTGTCCCGGCGACCACGAAGTGATCGTCGTCGACAACGGCAGCGACGATGGCTCGGCGGCGTGGCTCGCGCAGGACCACGGCTGGGCGAAGCTCGTGCACTTGCCGGAGAACCGGTTCTTCATCCGCGGCAACGCCGCCGGCGCTGCGGTCGCGACGCGCGACGTCCTGGTGTTCCTCAACAACGACATGCGCGTCGAGCCCGACTTCCTGGTCGAGCTGCTGGCCCCGTTCGGGGCTACAGACCTGTTCGCCGTGAGTGCGCGCATCGAGATGCCAGGCACGCGCACCGAAACCGGCCTCACGCGCGCGTTCGTGAAGCACGGCGAGTTGCGTCTCGTGCAACCACCGGGGCAATCGGGTGCGCCGGTGCCGGTGCTGTGGGCGGGCGGCGGCAGCAGCGCGTTCGATCGTGCCAAGTACGACGCGATCGGCGGCTTCGAAGCGCTCTACGAGCCGTGCTACGTCGAGGACGTGAGTCTGTCGTGGCAGGCGTGGAAGCGCGGTTGGCGCGCGGTCTACGCGCACGCCAGCGTCGTGCACCACGCGCACCGCGGTACGACGAGCAAGGTGTTCAGTCGCGAACGGCTCGAGCGGCTGAACTGGCGCAACCGCGAACTGTTCTTCGTGCGCAGCGTGACCGATCCGGTGCTGCTGCTCACGCATGCGCTGTTCTGGCCGTGGAACTTGCGCAAGCACTCTCGGCTGCTCGGCCTGCCCATGCCGCACGGCGTGCTGGCGGTGCTGGCGACGATGCCGCGGCTGCTGCATGCACTGTGGTGGCGCGAGCGTTCGCGTGTCCAATACCGCCGCAGCGACCGCGAGATCCTGCGACTCGCGAACGACCGGGCGTCGCCGCGCACCGCTACGACCGGGCCGCCTGAGCCAGCACCGCCGCGGTGAGCTCGCGCAGACGCGCGATGGCAGCGCGGTGCGAGTGGTGTTGCTCGACGAGCGCGCGGCCCGCGGCCACGAGCCGTTCGCCCTGGCCCGCCAGCACGTCGCGCAAGGCCGCGACGCCCTGTTCGACGCTCTGGAAGCGGCGGTAGTGTACGTCGTCTTCGTCCAGCAGGCCCTCGGTCGCCACGCCGGTCGCCACCACGGGCCGGCCGAGGGCCCAGGCTTCGAGGATCTTGATGCGCGTGCCACCGCCGCTGCGGATCGGCAGGTAGACCGCGTGGCTGTCGCGGTAATGCGGCAACAGATCGTGCACGGGTCCGATCACCTCGACGCCTTGCACACCGCGGAAGCGCACGCCGTGGCCACCGTCGTCGCGGCCGACGAGCCGGACGCGCAATCCGGGGAACGCCGCGCGTAGCGCCGGCAGATGGTGTTCGATCAGTTCGGTGACGGCTTCCAGATTGGGCGGGTAGTCGAAGGTGCCGACGAACAGGAGCCGTGGGGGCCCTGCGGGTGCCGGTGGCAGCAGTGGCAGCGCGTCGAGATCGACGGAGTTGGGCACACTGGCGACGTTGCCGCCGGCGGCGAGTGTCGTCGCGAAGAAGCGATCGCGATCGGACACCGTCACCGTGAGTACCGCGCGGCGGATGGCCCGACGTTCGTCGGCCTGCATGCACGCACCCTCGAGGTTGCGCGTCCACCGTTCCCCCATGGGGCGCTTCACCAGGTCGCTGCGCGACAGCAGGTGGTGCTCGAGGTTGTGCAGGTGCAGCAGCAGGGGCGGGCTCCGGCGCGGCAGGAGCGGCAGCACGAAGCTGCTGTCGGCGACGACGAGGTCGAACGCGTGCTCTTGCATGATCGCATCGACGCGCGCGCGCGCTCCTCGTGCCCATCGCCGCGCGAACAACTCGGAGTGCCGCCGCAGCCAGCAGGCGAGCTTGCGGAACAGCGCCCCGCGCCGCGCCGGGGCCTTGGGCAGCTCGTGGACGAGGAGGCCGAGTTCCTTCGCCAGCGCCGCGGCGTTCTGCCGTTCCTCCGCAGTCCCGATCGGTGCCGCGAGGTGTACCGTGTTGCCTTGCACCAGTGCTTCGAGCAGCACGCGCGAACGGATGCTGCCGCCGTGCGTCGGCGGGTGCGGCACGTACGGGCAAAGGACGAGGATCGTGCTCATGCGGCGCCGTCGCGCTGGTGCCGTGTGAAGGTATAGTCGCGGCGGTGCCCTCGCTACCTTCAGACCCCGGTGCTGCTGCCTTCGCCCGCGTCGCCGACGAGCTCGCCAGCCTGCGGCAGAGCGTCGACGCGCTGACGCTGCGCCTGGGTGAACTCGCCGCCGAGAACACCACGCTGCGCGCGCGGCTCGAGCAAAGCGAAGCGGCCCGCAGTGACCTGGTGGCGCAGGTCGAGCACATCATCGAACTGCTCGCCGACTCGCGCCGCGAGGTGCGCGCGCTGCGGAAGGGCGAACCGGGCCAGACGGCGAGCTAGCCGATGCCGCGCTCGAGCCGCTTGCCGAGCCAGCGGAAGAACGGACCGCGCAGTCCCTTCGGCGGCGCGCCGGCCTTGGCGCCCAGGTACTGCCCCCAGCACTGCCAGCGCACGTAGTCCTTCGTCCACAAGAGCGCTGGCCCTTCCCGATCCGGCGGCAGCTTCAGGCTCTTGACGTAGTTCAGGTGCTCCTCGGTGGCCGCGCGCAGGGCAGAGCGCAGCGCCCGCAGGGTCTGGATGCCGGCGAGGCAGAACAGCGAGCGCAGGTTGCGATGGTCGCAGAACGTGCGCCGACCCTCGTCCCACGCCGAGCGCGCGTGGCTGTGCATCACGCAGGTGCCGCCTTGATGCGCCAGCACGAGCCCGGCTTCGATCACGCGCTTGCCGAAGTACACGTCTTCGCCGAACCGGCGTGGTCCGAGCGGGAAGCGCTGCCACACCGAGCGCCGGATCGCCGAGGCGACGTTGTCGAACGCACACAGCATGAGCCGATCGATCGCCGACAGGTCCTCGAGCTGCTTGCCCGGCTCGAGCTTCTTCCTGGTCACGCCCTCGCCCCAGCCCGGCCAGCCACGGATGCGGCGGTCGAGCACGGGCTGGCAGCCGGGGCGCGGGACCTGGCGGCACCACACCCCCGCGACCTGCGGGTCGGCGAAGGGTTCGACCATCTTCCGCAGCCAGTCGGTGCCCTGCAATGTGGCGTCCTGCACGAGCAGCACGACGATGTCGCCGGTCGTCATCGCGATGCCGCGATCGCGCGTGCTGCCGTGGTCGAACTCGCGCTGCGGGATCGAGGCGACCCGGAAGCCGGCCTGCTGCAGCCGCTCGACGGTGCCGTCACCCGAACCGCTGTCGATCGCCTGCAATTCGTCGAATACCGTGACCTGCTGGCTCTTCACGGCGGCAAGGACTTCGTCGAGGAGGGGGCCGCCGTTCCAGGTCGGCATCACCAGCGAGATTCGCACGGGGCGGATAGTGCCCGATGCCACCGGCGCGCGCCAGTTCGCGTTGCACGACGAAAATGGCGTCGAAACCTCGGTTGACTTGCAGAGCCTGG
>JAYUCN010000634.1:0-9398 GCA_043740335.1 Planctomycetota bacterium | reverse complement strand
GCGCGTGCGCGTGGCGCTGCGCCTCAATCCCGATGTCGACGCCGGCACCCACGCCTACATCAGCACCGCGACGAAGGACAACAAGTTCGGCGTCTCGCTCGCAGCCGCCGGTGCCGTCGTCGAGGCGATCGCGCGCGAACCGTGGCTGCAACTCTGTGGCTACCACGTGCACCTGGGCAGCCAGTTGCGGACCGTCGAACCGTACTCGCAGGCCTTGGATCGGGTGCTGACGTTCGTCGACGGCGCCCCGGTGCGCGGCTCCGGCGTCACGCACTACGACCTCGGCGGCGGCTTCGGCATCGCCTACGGCCAGGGCGAACCGCTCGATGTCGCGGCCGTTGCCGCGCGCCTCTTGCCACGCTTGCGTGAACGGCACTGGACGCCGGTCGTCGAGCCGGGCCGCTACCTCGTCGGCGACGCCGGCGTGCTCGTGACCGCCGTGCTCGGCGAGAAGCGACAGGGCGGCACCGACTTCCTGCTCGTCGACGCGGCGATGAACGACCTCCTGCGCCCCGCCCTCTACCAGGCCGAGCATCCGATCGTGCCCGTGGCCTCGGCCACAACGGCAATGCGCATCGTCGACGTGGTCGGCCCGGTCTGCGAGACGGGTGACTTCCTCGCCCGGCAGCGCAGTCTGCCACGCTGCGAACGGGGCGACCTGCTGGCGGTCCTGGGTGCCGGCGCCTACGGTGCCAGCATGGCGTCGAACTACAACACGCGCCGCCGCCCGGCCGAGGTGCTCGTCCTTGGCAGCACGGTGCGACTCGTGCGCGCCCGCGAGACGTTCGAGCAGATGTTCGCCAACGAGGTCCTACCACATGAAGACTGACATGAAGACTGGCATCGAGACCGGTTGGGCGTCGTCGCGTTCCGCCCGCCGCCGCGTGGTGCGTTGCGCGTTCGTGTGCGTTTGGTTCGTCACCGGCGGTTGCAGCTTGCTCGAGAACGAGTTCACGTGGCTCGATCGCATCGGTCCGGCGTTGCGCGCGGTGCCCGACGCGCCCGTGTCCGGTACGCTGTCGCGGCCCTGAGCAGCCAGCGCGAGGTTCCTCATGGTGCACGACCGACTGCGGGAGGTGCTGCTGATCGGCGCCGGCGTCGGCGACCTCGTCGGTCCGGGCACCGCGCAAGGCGTGGCCGAACATCCCGTGTGCGGCGACCGGGTGCAGCTCAGCGTGCGGCACGAGGGCGGCACGATCCGCGAAGTGCGTTGGCGTGCGGTGGGCTGCCCGGCGTCGATGGCCGTCGCCGCGTTGGCGGCGAAGGTGCTCGCCGACGTCACGGTTGCCAAGGCGGCGGCAGTTCTTCGCGCTGCCATCGCGGCCCACGGTGGCCTCGCTGCGCATGAACATCACGCCGAAGCGATGACGCTGCGCGCACTGGCGGCGGCGCTCGGCACCTGACCATGTCGCGCTGGACCGACTTTCTGCAGCGCCTGCGCGGCGACTCGAGCGATGCCGACCGGCACCGCTGGCTCGCCATCCTCGGCCTCAACCGTCAACTCGCCGGCGCCGACAGCCGTTCGGCCGTACTCACGGTGCTCGTCGACGAGGCCGTGCGCCTGTTCGGGGCCGAACGCGGCTTCCTCGTCACGGTGCGTAACGTTGCGCCGGGCTTCGCTGTCGAGGTGGCGCGCAGCCTCGATCGCGAAGCGGTCGGCAACCCCGAACGCAAGTTGTCGACGACGATCCTCCAACGCGCACTGCGGCAGGGCGAAGGTCTCTTCAGCGAGGATGCGCAGCAAGACGACCTCAGTGCGGCCCAGAGCGTCGCCGACCTGCGGTTGCGTTCGGTGCTGTGCATGCCGCTGCGCGTCGGCGACGAGGTGCTCGGCGTGCTCTACCTCGACCATCGTTTCCAGGCCGGCGTGTTCGGGGAACGCGACCTGCCGTGGTTGATGGCGTTCGCCGACCAGGGCGCCATCGTGCTGCATCTGCACGGTCTCCTTGCCGCGAACCGTGCGCAGGCGGCCCAACTCGTCGAGCAGAACCGTTCGCTACAGGCGACCGTGGCGGCGCAGGCGGCAGTACTCGCGGTGCCCGTGCCCGCGCTCACGCGGGTCTCGCTGCGTCATCCGTTCCCGGGCATGCTCGGCGAGGCGCCTTCGTTGCTGCGCGCACTGCATGTGCTCGACCGGGTCGTCGACACCGACCTGCCGGTGTTGCTCACGGGTGAGAGTGGCACTGGCAAGGAAGTGGCCGCGCGCGCGCTGCATGCCGGTGGCACGCGGCGCCGCGGCGCGTTCGTCGGCGTCAACGTGGCCGCCATCGCGGCCGGGTTGCTCGAGAGCGAACTGTTCGGTCACTGCAAGGGTGCCTTCACGGGCGCCGAACGCGATCGGCCCGGCCTGCTGCGGCAGGCGGCGGGTGGCACGCTCTTCCTCGACGAGGTCACCGAGATGGAGCTCGAGCTGCAGGCGAAGTTGCTGCGCGCGCTCGACGAACGCAAGGTCCGCCCGGTCGGCGGCGATCGCGAAGCGGACCTCGACGTGCGCGTGGTGGCGGCGACCAACCGCGCTCCGCAGAAGGCCATCGCCGACGGCCGCCTGCGCGAGGACCTCTACTTCCGCCTCGCGGTCGTCACCGTCCACCTGCCGCCGCTGCGTGAACGGCTCCCTGACATCGTGCCACTGGCGCAGCACTTCCTCGGCCAGATCGCGCGCGAGCACGGGGCGGCAGCGCCGGCCATCGGGGTCGAGCTGGCGGCGGCGCTGCGCTCGCGTTCGTGGCCGGGCAACCTGCGCCAGTTGCGCAACGAGATGCAGCGCCTGTGGGCGTTGGCCGCGGGCGGTGAGCTGCGCGCCGAAGGATTGTCGCCGCCCGATCCCGAGGGGAGCGCAGCGGCCGGCATGCCGCAGGGCCTGGACCTCGCGAGCATCGAACAGTGGGCGATCGAGCGGGCGCTCGCGGCAGCGCGCGGCAACAAGGCCGAGGCTGCGCGGCTGCTCGGCATCGGCCGTCGCACGCTCTATGGCAAGCTCGCCGGGCGATCGCCGGATGACGCTGCATCTCCGCCGTAGGCCGCGGCTGGGTCGATGCGTCAACGCCATCACGGGTCGCGCGAATCGCTGCCTGGCCGACGAACGATCGTCCCACACTGTGGCGGGTCACTTCATCCTTCACCACCTTGCCAGGCGCACCGTAACGCTGCCACTCCTGCTGTCGCACCGGCGACCAGCTGACTTGCATTCCCCGCCGCGACTCCCGATCGTCCACGCCATGAGCATACGCGCTCACCTACGCCCGATCCGCCCCACAGCCCTGGCGTTCCTGCTGGCGGCAGTGGCCGCTTGCGGCAGCAAGATCGCGGCCGATCCGAAGAGCCGCGAGATCGCGTGGACCTACGGGCCTTTGAGCGGCGGCGCGACTGCAGAACACGTACAGGCGACCGGCAACAGGGACTGCGCGCCCATCGCCAAGGGGTGGCAGTGCCGGCTGCACGACGGAAACGCCTGACCGTGAAGCCGTATCAACTCGCGCAGACCCATCCGCTCTTCGGCAAGGTGGCGATGAGCTTCGGCCTGTTCGACAAGACCGGCAAGCAGCTCGAGACGGTCCGTTCGGACGCGGTCACTGCGCAGAACGCGACCTTCACGTTCGAGCTCACGGATGTCGTGGCGACCCAGCTGTGGGATCTGGTGATCTGGTACTGCGAAGTCTGAGGCGGTCGAGCGACGCGCCTTCCTCGGCGTCGCGCGATCCGCGTAGGCATGGCGGGCGCCCCACAATGGGACGCCCCCGCGGTCCCAAGCGACCCCAGTCCAGTTGAGCAAACGCCTCGGAGTAGCCTTCCCGGGAATTGCTGGAGTGGCGCGTCGTCGTTCGCGCATGAGCCGGCGAGTTGTGGTGATCGTCGCGGTGATGACTGCACTCGGCGTCGGCCTGAGCCTGTGGATTGATGGGTCGGAGGAGGTGGTGCCGCACTACGCCGACCCTCCGTTGGTGCGTGCTGAAGTTTCCGTTGTCGAGGGCGGGGACGCGGTGCTATGGCGGCAAGCAGTGGAGGCACCGTCTCTGCCAACGCCGCCAACGGTTGCAGCCGCTGAAGTTCCAAAGCCTGTTCGGACCTCGCCGCGATCCTGGTGGGAGGAACGCCAGCGTGAACTGCCGCCGAACGTCATCGAAGCCCTCGTGGTGCGCGACCGCGCGCCGGTGGTTGGCGCACACGTCCGCCTCTGGCTCGATGCGAAGGACTTTGCCGCAGTCGCGCGTGGAGACATGCCTTGTTCGCGCGACGCGGTGACCGACGTCGACGGCCTCGTGCGCTTCGAGGGGGCGTCGAGCCGGCGCGCGGTTCTTCGTGCGGACGACCGCGGTGAACATGTGATCGAGGCAGCGGCGGACGACACCAGAGCAGGCGATTGGACAACGGTATTGACGCTCGGTTCGGCCTCGATCCAAGGCAAGGTCTGCGACCTGGCTGGCCACCCGATGCCGGGCGCCCGGATCTGCGTGCGCGCGTTCGAGCCGAAGCCAACGGGCCAGTGCCGTGTCGAGGCCGATGCGCGTGGGGAGTTCCTGGTCACGGGGCTCGCCGCGGGGCGGTTCAGCGTCGAATGGCAGGACGAAACGATCGATCTCTGGGAACGGCAGTGCATGGCGGTGCTGTCAGTGGGTGGGAGGGCGCTCGTGCGCTTCGGCGCAGTGCCTGGTTCGGTGCTGTGGACGGGTCGCGTAGTCGATTCGTACGGAGAGGTCGTCGGCGGCGCGCGCGCCGTGCGCTTTGTCGAACGAACGCACAACGAGGACAGGTACGTGTTCGCAGATGCGCAGGGATCGTTCGCGGTGCAGTTGTCACCAGGGATGTGGGACGCCCATGTCGTGTGGTCGAGGTTCGACCCGCTACCTACCGAGGCATGTGGGTTCGCGGTGCTCGGCGTTTGCGACCATGTCGGCGACGTTGTCTTGCCCGGGCTGAGAGTGCTTTGCCACCTGCGGGGGCGCACTCCGAATACCAACCTGTGGATGGCCGAGATGTTCCGCTTCGAGAGTGGCGGACATCGCGTCCTGACTCGTCCTCCATTCCGGGTGGACGGCGAGACCTACGTGCAATGGGTCGGGCTCGAACCAGGCCAGTGCGTGCTGCGTTCAGAAGGACTGCTGATCGTTGGCGAGCCCGAGGGTGGCATCCGTCTTGAACTCACCGGAGGTGCTCCTGTGCACCGGCTCGAACTGACCCTCGAGCATCGCTGACCTGGACACAGGTGTGAGCGTCGGGTAGACGGGTTCTGGCAGGCTGGCGATCGTGCTGAGAGGGTGCGGATGGTCCGGAACGCTGCTTGAGTAGGTTCCTACACGCTCGCGGAGAAGTAGACTATGGTTGCCACCGAAGCGGTTCGCGCTTGGGTCCAGAACCTTCCAGCCTGGCTCAAGGTGCAGAACCAAAGACCATCGACGCCTGCTTGGATCTTCGACCCGGCGAGAATGCTTCGATCGCGCTCGCGGAGGAGTTGGGCGCGGCTCACCTGCTGATCGACGATCGGGACGCATGGGCCCTCGCGAGCAAGCGGGGGCTCTCGGTGATCGGTACGCTGACCATTCTCGACGAGGCAGCGAACAGAGACCTGATCGATCTGCCGCGGACCGTGGCGACACTGCGGACGACGAACTGCTTCATGAGTGAGCATCTGCTCGAAGAACTGTTGGCGCGGCAGAGAGAACGCGAGCGCGCCCGCAGATCACGCGGTGGCTCTTGATGGACCATTGCTACAAGACTTCACCCTGAGACTCCAGCCCGAGTGCGCGCCGCATCTGGGCGCGCGGTACCTCGACGTTCGGGACGCCACCTGGATCGCGCATCAACCGGATCAGGCGCAGAACCTGCCCGCGGGCTGCGGCCGTCGCAATCGCCTGCTTCGGCGTCTTGTTTGCGAGTTGCTGTGCGGGAATGGCACACGTGAGTCCGGACGGCACGGTGTGAGGTCCTGGCGACCATGCAGCAACCCGTTGCGGGCTTGCACCTTGAAGTATCCGGCACCTCGGCATCGCGCTTGCTTCTGCGAACTCGTGCTGCGGTCCCTTTGTCTCCTTGCGACGTGCGTCGCTGCCGTGCCGGCGCAGGCACGGAGGCTCGTCGACTGCATCGAAGGACCGATGGCCTACGTGTGCCTCGAGGCAATGGCGGCGGCGACGGGTCCCGGCACGGCTGCCATCAGCAATGGTCCCGTGCAGAAGCTGCTCGCGGATCCGGCGCTGGACGCGCTGTTTGGCGAGCGCGGTACCAACAGCGGTGGTGCCAACAGTGATGCCAGGCCCGGTGCCGGCGGCAAGGCGACCACGCGTGCCCTGGCCCTCGTGCGCGGCGTGCTCGCGCGCAGCGCCGGCGGCCTCGAGCTCGCCTTGACGGGCGTCGTTCCCGGTGCTGGACAGCCACTGCTGGTCCTGCGCGCACGGTTGCAACCGGCCGAAGCGGAACGCTTGCAAGCCGTGTTGGACGGACCTTCGCTGGCTGTGCCACACCGCACGCTCGGCAGGCAGCAGACCTATCGACTGCAGGAAGATGGCGGCGTGCACAAGGACGGGCCAGGCGAACTCGTCGAGCTGGCGCTCGTGGGCACCGACCTGCTCGTCGGCAACGACGGCTACGCGATGAAGGAACTGCTGGCGCCAGCACCGGCCGTCACCTCGGCGGCGAGGATCAGCAAGGTGCTCGCGGCCGATCCGCACTTCACGTCGCTGCGACAGCGCATCGCGGTGCCGCCCGGTTCGCTGCTCGTCTATGGCGATTGGCAACGTCTGGGCAAGCGCCTGCAGACGTCGCTGCCGGGCATGTCCGGCTTCCTGCTCGAAAGCTCGGGGCTCGGGTCCGCGCACAGCGTGATGGTCTCGGTGGCGGCCGCGCAAGCGGACTTCGCGGCGACCATGCTGCTCGACTTCGATGCCGAAGAGCCGGCCCCGAACGGTCCGCGCGAGTGCGCCGGCATCGATGGCTGGTTCGCGGCGGCGCAGTCCGTGCCGGCACGCAGCCTGTTGCCCGAACTTCCTGCGGGAGGCCTCGGTGGCTCTGGTCTGGGTGGTCTCGTGATCGCCATCGACCTGCCCCAGATCGCCGCGCGCTCGCACCGCGGCGCGCACATGTTGCACGACCTGCGCGACGCGTTCGAGCACTACGGTCTCGACTTCGATCGCAACGTGCTCGGCCGCCTCGGTTCGCGGGGGACCGTGCAGTTCCTGCTCGGCCGCGGGACCGGCGGTGCTCTGGCTGCCGTGACATCCGTCTACTCGCTGCGCGCCAAGAGCCGCAAGGCGGCCGCGGACCTGTTCGAGGATCTGCGCCGCGCCTCCGAAGCGAGTGGCTTCGGCCGGGTCGTTCCCGGCAAGGACCAGCCGGCCAAGGATGGCCCGGGCAAGGATCGGCGTCCCGACGTGCTCGAGCTGCGCGAGCATCACGGCGACGAGACGACGAGCGTCGCCCTCTTCGAAGACTTCGTGCTGGTGGCGGCCGATGCCGAGACGATCGCGCAAGTGCACGAGGAGCTCCGGCGCGCCGCCAAGGCGCGCAGCCGCCGCGACCACCTGGTCGCGTCCACGATCCAGGCGATCGGCGGCGACAACGTCGCTGGTCTCTTCGACGTCGATCTGCAACCTCTGTTCGAGCAGATCGTCGCGGTGTTCGCCGGCAGTGCTGCCGGCAGTGCTGCGGGCAGTGCTGCGGGCAGTGCTGTTGGCGGGAGCGCCGGCAGTGGCACGCGTGTCGATCTCTCGCAGGTGCCCAAGCGCCACATCGGTTACCTGGACCTGCAGCCGCGCGCCGGCGGCATGGTCATGCGCGTCTGTGTGTTGTCGTCCCGCTGATCCGTGGCCGTGGTCGCTGCGCGCGCGGCGGCCCGCTGTTCTTTGCACAACTCGATGACCGGAACCGCCTGACGGGCGGGGAAGGCATAGATCTTCGGTGGTCGCCGGTGCCTCGGTGCCGGACCCACCGCGGATGCATGGAAAACGATCGCGGCCGGCCCACGAATTTGGGGCAGGCAGGGTCGACCGGGGTCTTCCGCGTGTGTTGCGCGGACCATGCATCCGCTCCTTACTCGGGCGCATGGCTCGACTGGATCACGTTCGAACGTTCCGATTCTGGGGCAGGCAGGAACGGCGATCGTGAGCAACCGCGCGATGTAGCGCGGCGAGTCATGCGCCCGCATTTTTTTGGCCGCGCCGGTTCCGCGTGTGCGGGTTCGCGGCCACCATGCCCGGCATGCGCCGGCCTGCGCCAGCGCTGGCGCGATGCCGTGCAGCGGTCGCGCGGCCAGGCCTGAGACGTTCGCGGCCTTTCGTTGTCCGGTCCGCCGCCCTACAACCGGGCCATGCTTGTCGACAGCCCCGAGGATCGGAATGACCCCACGGACCCCGCCGACGGCGCCCCGGCCGGCGCGTCGGACGCGGTGCTCTCGGAGAATAGCCCCGCGCTCGTCGTCGAGGCCGGGACCGGTGGCGGGTCGATGGTCGTGCAGGACTCGCTGCCGGACACGATGTTCGTGTTCCCCCTGCGCACCGCGGTGCCGTTCCCCAACCTCATGATGCCGCTGCTGCTCGATTCGCCGACCGCGCGCGACATCGTGGCCAAGGCCGAGGCCCACAACGGCCACCTGTTCCTCTGCCTCCAGAAGGATCCGGAACGCGAAGCGAAGACGGGCGACGACCTGCACGAGGTCGGCGTCGTCACGCGCATCCTGAAGACCCTGAAGCTGCCCGACGGCGCGATGTCGTCGATGACGCAGGGCATCCGCCGCGCCCGCCTCCAGAAGATCGTGCGCGAGAAGCCGCACCTCGTCGCGCGCGTCAAGGAAGTCGTCGAGATCCCGGCGCAGGGGCCGCGCGCCGAGTCGCTGTTCCGCCTGCTCCAGAAGCAGCTGCGGCGGCTCGCCGAGATGCAGGACCAGCTCGACCCGGGGTTCGCGACCGCACTCCTGAACGTCGAGGACGCGAGCCAGATCGCCGACTACACGGCCGGCGTCGTGCGCAAGGTGCAAGACCGCCAGCGTCTGCTCGAGCAGGCAGCGGTCGAACCGCGGCTCGATCTCGCGCTCCAGCTCGCGATGGCGGAGACCGAACTCGTCGAGCTGGACAAGAAGATCCAGGGCGAGATCCGGGACAAGGCGGAGAAGGCGCAGAAGGAGTACTTCCTGCGCGAACAGATGAAGCTGATCCGCCGCGAGCTCGGCGAAGAGAAGGACCCGCGCGCGCTCGAACTCCAGCGCCTCGAGGAGGCGATCAGCAAGGCCAAGATGCCCGACGCGGCGCTGCGCCGGTCGCGCGAAGAACTGACCAGGCTCCAGACCACGCCCGTCGAGTCCGGTGAGTACGGCGTGATCCGCAACTACCTCGACTGGCTGGTGGCGCTGCCGTGGTCGGTGTCGACGACGGACCACCAGGACCTCGCGCGCGCCGCGCGTGTGCTCGACG
>JAYUCN010000633.1:0-9398 GCA_043740335.1 Planctomycetota bacterium | reverse complement strand
CTTCGATACGGAGCGGGCCATGGTTGTTCACGGTGATCTTGGTCATCGTGACACGGTAGCTGACGCAGCTCCTGGCTCGCGCCCTCCAGTCGGCAATCCGTGCTGCGAGCGCGGCCGGGCCGCGCAGTTTCCCGGAATCCTGATCCCCCGCCGTGCCGTGCCGCCGCTCTTCTGCGCATACGCTGTGCACCGCCGACGAGCGTCAGAAAGCCAGTCCATGACCGAACCGAAGCACGAACACCTGCGCCTCCTCTTCGATCGCGCCATGGAACTGCCGCCCGCCGCGCGCACCGCGTTCCTCGACAGCAAGTGCAGCCACGATGCCGAACTGAAGCAGCGGCTCGCGGCGATGCTCGCGGCCGCCGGCGACGAGCGCTTCCTTTCATCCCCCACTGGCCAGATTCCGACGCCATCGCCGGACGACGACACGCTGGCCACCGCCCCGCTGCGCGAAGGCCCCGGCACGCGCATCGGTCCCTACAAGCTGCTGCAGCTCATCGGCGAAGGTGGCTTCGGCGCCGTCTTCATGGCGGAGCAGACAGAGCCCGTCGCGCGCAAGGTCGCGCTCAAGATCCTCAAGCTCGGCATGGACACCCGCCAGGTGGTCGCGCGCTTCGAGCAGGAGCGCCAGGCGCTGGCGCTCATGGACCATCCCAACATCGCGCGCGTGCTCGACGCCGGCGCGACCGAGACGGGCCGTCCGTTCTTCGTGATGGAGCTCGTCAAGGGCAGCCCGATCGTCGAGTACTGCGACCGTAACCAGCTCACGATCGACGAGCGCCTCGAACTGTTCGCGCAGGTCTGCCACGCCGTGCAGCACGCGCACGGCAAGGGCATCATCCACCGCGACCTCAAGCCGTCGAACGTGCTCGTCGGCACGCAGGACGGCCGCCCGCAGGCAAAGGTCATCGACTTCGGCATCGCCAAGGCGACCTCGCAGAAGCTCACCGACAAGACACTGTTCACCGAGCACCAGCAGGTCATCGGCACGCTGCAGTACATGAGCCCCGAGCAGGCCGAAGGCTCGCTCGACATCGACACGCGCACCGACGTCTACTCGCTCGGCATCCTGCTCTACGAGCTGCTCACGGGCAGTACACCGTTCGACAAGAAGACCCTGCAGAACGCGATGTATGGCGAGATCCAGCGCATGATCCGCGAGGTCGAACCGCCGCGGCCCTCGACGCGCCTCAGTGAATCGCAGGACGCGCTGGCCAGCATCGCCGCGCACCGCCGCATCGAACCCAGGCGCCTCGGCCTGCTGCTGCGCGGCGAGCTCGACTGGATCGTCATGAAGGCGCTCGAGAAGGACCGCACGCGCCGCTACGAGACCGCGAACGGCCTCGCGATGGACATCCGCCGCTACCTCTCCGGCGAAGCCGTCGTCGCCGCGCCGCCGAGTGCCAGCTACCGCCTGCGCAAGTTCGTCCAGCGCAACCGCGTCATAGTGTCGGCCGGTACCGGAGTGGCGGTGGCGCTGCTGCTCGGCGTGATCGGCACGACGATGGGAATGATCCGCGCCGACCTGGCCACCGCATCCGAAGCCACGGCCAGGTTCGCAGCCCAGGAGAACGAGCAGAAGGCCATCGCCGAGGCAAGGCGCGCCAAAGATGCGAAGGAGGAAGAAGCCAAGGCCCGCACGCGCGCGGAGACCATCAGCGACTTCGTGACCACAGCGCTCAGGGCGAGCGATGCCCAGAACGCCGGCGGTCGCGAAGACATGACGATCGTCGCGGCCATGGACAACGCGATCGCCGACATCGGCTCGGGCCGCTTCAAGGACGACTCCGAGACCGAGGCGGGGTTGAAGAACACGATCGCGACCATCCTCCGCAACAACGGGCGTCTGGACGAAGCCCATTCGCTCGCGGTGCAGGCGCTGGAGCTGTACCAACGGATCCATCCGGAGGACCACCCCGACGTGGCAGCGAGCCTCAATGACGTCGCGAGAGTTGTCGAGGCGCTTGGCCGGCGAGCCGAGGCCGAGCGACTCTCGGTCCAGTCGCTGGAGATGTACCAGCGGCTCTACGAGGGTGACAACCAGCACATCGCAGCACTTCTGAACAACGTCGCCAACCTTCGCGCCAACCTTGGCCGCGCGGCGGAAGCCGAGCCGCTGATGGTGCAAGCGTTGGCGATGCATCAGCGACTCTTCCCGGGCGATCGCGCCGCCGTGGCGAAGTGCCTCGACAATCTCGCGCAGGTGCGATCGACGCTGGGGCGGTACGACGAGGCCGAGCCGCTGTACGTCCAGGCCCTGGAGATGCGCCAGCGGCTCTACCCAGGCGACCACCCGGACCTGGCGGTTGGCCTCAACAACCTCGCGTTCGTCCGTGTGCAACAGAAGCGCCAACTGGAAGCCGAGCCGCTCTTCGCCGAGTCGCTGGCCATGCGACGGCGGCTCTTCAAGGGCGACCACCCGGAGGTGACGCAAGCGCTCACCAACCTCGCCTTCCTGCGCAGCGATCTCGGCCGTACCGCGGAGGCCCAGCCGCTCATCACCGCGGCGCTGGCCATGAACCGGCGGCTCTTCCCGGGCGACCACCCCAACACTGCGCATTGCCTCTTCACGCTGTCCACGATTCGGATGGCGATGGACCAGCCGGCGGAGGCCGAGCCGGTGTGCCTCGAGTCCTTGGCGATGCACCAACGGCTCTTCGAGGGCGACCACCTGGGTGTGGCGATGAGCCTCGCCAACCTTGCCCGGGTCCGTCATTCCCTGCACAAGGACGCGGAAGCGCGGCAGAGCTTCGATGCGGCGATCGCCATGCTGCGACGACTTCCCGACGGTGCATCCCCGCTGCTCGACATTCTCGGGCGATCCGCCGGCGCCCGACTCGACAACAAGGAGCATGCGGCGGCTCTGCCCGAACTCGAAGAGGCCGTGGCGATGGCGGAGAGAATGCTCCCTCCCGCGAGCCTGCGACTGAAGACGTATCGCGAAGCGCTGGCCAGATGCAAGGCCGCGCTCGAGGCCGCGATGGAGGCCGGAAACGGCAAGTGAGCGTCATGCGCCCCGGTTGCGGAGCGCTCGCGCGACGCTCGTTCACTTCCTCTGCAGTTCCTCGTCGAGCAGCTTGATCAGACCCTCGCGGTCGTAGGCGTACGGCTGGCCCGCGTTGAGCTGAACGACGCGCGCGATCGCCGCTCGGATCGTCAATTCGGCCTCGCGTTGGTTCGGCACGACCAGGTAGCGGCGCTTCGGCGTGGCGTCGTTCAGCGCTTGCAGGAACGCGGCGGCGACCTCGTCGGGTTCCTTGTACTGCGCCCGATCGGTCGGCTGCGCGAGCAGGCGGTCCAACTGCTTCTGGTAGCGCGAGCCCTCGCCGCCGTAGCCGCCCGCAACGAGGCGTTCCTTCATGTTCGTCATGATCTCGGAGCGATAGTTCCCTGGTTCGATCACGCTCACGTGCACGCCGAACGGCTGCAGTTCGAGGGCCAGCGCGTCGGTGAACGCTTCGACCGCGTGCTTGCTCATCGAGTAGGGGCCGCCCATGGCCCACGCGACGGTGCCCGAGAGGGAGCCCGTGGTCAGGACGCGGCCCTTGCTCGCGATCAGCAGCGGCGCGAACGCCTTCGTCAGCCGGTACGGGCCGTAGACGTTGGCGTCGAACTGGAACGCGAGGTCCTTCTCCGTCACTTCGATGAGCGGCGCGAGCACCGCGACGCCGGCGTTGTTGATGAGGCCGAACAGGCCGCGGCCGCCTTCCTGCACCGTCTTCACCGCGGCGTCGATCTGGTCCTGGTTGGTGACGTCGAGGCGCAGCGGCTGCACGTTCGCAATCGCCGCGAGCGCTTTCAGGTCGTCGTCCTTGCGCGCCGTCGCGTAGACGAAGAAGCCGCTCTGCGCGAGCAGTTCGGTGGTCTTGCGTCCGATCCCCGAGCTGGCGCCGGTGACGAGCACGGCGCGTTGCGAGTGCGTGCCGGTCGGCGTGGCCTGGGCGCGCGCGCCGAGGGAAAGGATCGTGGCGGCGAGGAACGTGGTGGCGAGGAACTGCATGGGGACCGAACCGGAGAGGATGTGGCAGGGACGGTAGTGGCGCTGCGCAGGAAGGGCGAGTCGCGGCCGGACTTCCTACTCGCCGTCGCCGCGTGGTCAGGCGCTTCGGTCGCTACGGCATCATGCGGAACGCCAGGCGGGCCTTCTGACGCTGACCCATGCTGGAGAAGCCCAGCATGTCGATGGAGGTCCGCAGGGCATCCGCTTCCGGCTTGCGGGTGACAGCGCTGCAAATGCGAACGATGGCTGCCATGTCGGCATCCGAGATCCACCCGCCCATCAGCGTCTTGATCATGTTCACCTTGCTGGTGGTCGAGAGGCCAGTCACATCGACCAGCGGGTGGTGATTGACCCAGTCCCGCACCTGGGCGTCGTCATTCACCCAGTAGGGGCTGGGCTGGTTCTCGGCCGCCAGGTCCCGCAGATTCTGGCTTTCCAAAGCCCCTCCCGAGACGGCCATCAGATTGGTCTGGTATCGGGGGTCCACGGTGGTCGCGCGGGTTCCGCCATACCTGCTGCGAATCTTGCTGAGGATGCCTTCCGAGTAGCGGTCCTGAAGGCCGATGACGTGACCGAACTCGTGGGCCGCAGTCCACGTGAATGCGGCCGACTCGTTCGCGTTGAGCGTCATCGAGCGGTCGAAGCCCGAGACGTGTGAAGGACCGGCGATCTTGAGGGCCTCGATCTGGGCGACGTCGCCGGCCGCCGTCGCGGGCGGGCGATACGCCACGCTCACGTTGCACGCGACGGAATGGCCGTCCGGGAAGGTCGCGGTCCAAATCGCGTTGATCGTCTTCCGGACAGATTGCGCGCGGGCTCCGCTCGCCTCCGGACCGAACATCTCCATGGCCCCGCCGATGGCGATCTTGTTCTCCGTCCGGTCGACGAACAGCCCCGGTGCAGGGGAGAACCTACCGACCGAACTGACGCTTGCATCTCCCATGGCTTCATCCTCTCGGCGGTGGTGATTGTCTTCCTGGTTCGTGTTGGACGAGTCGAAGAGGGGAAACGGCAAGGACACCGCAGGCTCTTTTCGCGACCGGGCGAGTCCGCGACCCTGCAACCGGTTGGTCCTGCGAAGTTGTTCTTGCACGAAGGACAATCCGACAAGAACACGTCATTCGGCCAAGGACGTGTTCGGCGCACGGGCCGTGCTGCTCCTGGTGGCGCTGTCGGCCTGACCCTGTCGATGCCGCTCACCGCTAGAGTACCCCCTCCCCGGTCACCGCTTCTGCGCCGCGCGCCACGCCGCCATCGACTGCGCGAGGTGCTCGCGCGCGGGCCGCTCGATGCCGAAGCCCTGCAGGCCGATCGGACCGTCGAATGAGGTCGCATGGAGCGTCGCGAGCAAACCGCGCAGGTCGAAGTTGCCTTCGCCGAGCGGGCGGATCAGCGTGCGCCAGTCAGTGCCCTCGACGTCGGCGCCGTTCACGGTGACCGCGAACAGGTGCTTGCCGCAGCGAGCGAGCGACGATGCCGGGTCGTGCCCGGTCGCCGTGCGCAGGAAGTGGCAGAGGTTGAAGCAGACGCCGAGACGTGCATGGTCGACCCTCGCGCACAGGCGCAGCGCATCGTCGACCGTCTCGAGCCAGAAGCCGTGGTGCGGGTAGAGCGCGATCTCGACGCCCGTGGCGTCGGCGTCCGCCAACAGCGCCGTCAACACCTGCACAGCCGCGTCGTCGCCGGCCGGATCGCGCGATGCGATGCCTTCGTGCCGCAGCGCGAGCCAGAGCATGCCAGGGCCACCCGCGAGCGCCTGCATTGCGGCACGCAGCGGCGGAAGGCGTTCGGCGGCACCAGCACCGAGGTCGAGCACGCCGTAGGCCGAGAACACGTCGCCACCGCGCGCTTCACACGCGCGGCGGACTTCGGGCAAGTCCTCGAGATCCCACGCGAGGCCGTCGAAGGCGAGTTCGCGCACGAGCGCCGCCCGTTCGTCCACCGTGCCGCTGCCGGTGGCGGTGTGCATCGCGACGAACGCGTGTTTGCCGCCGTGCGGACGCAAGAACGGCAGGCTCGGCCGCACCGCCTCGATGAGCCAGCGGCCGTCGTCGTCGCGCGCGAGCACCACTTCGTCGCGGCCGTGCGGCAAGCGAGCCCCGTCCGCAGCGCGCAGCGACGCCAGCAGGCGACCGTCGGGAAAAGCGCGTAGTTCGGTGCGCAGGTCTGCCGCCAGCGCGGGCAGGTCCTTCGGTGCCTGCGAGGCGGCGAGGTAGGGCACCACGATCCGCGCATCAGTACCGCCCGTGGCCGCAAGGAACCCGCGCAGCACCTGCTGCGCCGGAAAGCGCGGGCCCGGTGCCGCGACGGACGCGAACGCCATCGCATGCTGCCAGGGCAGTTCGTCGAACACAGACACGAGCTGCAGACCGTGTTCGGCCATCTCGCGCACGACCTGCGCCTTGCTCATCTTGTGCTCGGGCTTGATCGGGACCGCGGGATCCTCGGCGCGGAACTCGACCAGCACGACGCGGCCGTTCGGCTTCAGGGCGGCCCGGACGTGTGCCATCACGCGGACAGGATGCGACAGCTCGTGGTAGACGTCGACGAGCAGCACGAGGTCGCACGAAGCGGGCGCCAGCTTCGGGTCGTCGACGGTCGCTTCGACGAGCGCCACGTTCGCGAGATGCTTCGCCTCGGCGCGCAACTGCAGCAGCTCGAGCATCTGCGGCTGCACATCGACAGCGAAGACCTTGCCCGCGGTGCCCACCGCTTCGGCGAGCGGCAGCGTGTGGTAGCCGTTGCCGCACCCGAGGTCGCACACCATCTGGCCTGGCTGCACCGCGAGCCAGCGCCGCAGCAGGACCCCGTTCTCCTCGTCCTCACGCGTCGCCCGCAGGAGCCACGGCGCGCCGACCCAGTGCATCGTCTGCGCGACGTCGCGGCCAAGGAAGCGCGCGCGGCCGTTGGGGCCCTGCTCGGGATCGACCTGGCCTTCTTGTGGCGCCAGCAGGTGGAGCAGGGTGATGCCGAAGGCGAGCAGCATGGCGGGAAGCGTGCGGCAGGTCGGCCAGGTGAGTCCAGCAGGATTCCGTTGCGTGGCACTGCCTCGACCGGCGCCATGGCCCGGGAGCACTCTTCACTGCGGGCGGCACCGATGCCGATCACCCACGGTGCCGCTCAGTCCTTTCTTGGACTGCGCGCATACGCGCGCCGGATCCGATCGAGCGTGGCCGCGGTCGTCCGATACACACCGCGCGTCGTCGTGCGCACCAGCACACCCGCTTGGAGCCAGTTGGTGAACGTCGTGCGGGGCACGCCAAAGCCGACCAGCAGTGCTGGCGTGACTTCGAGGCCGGGCCCGAACACTTCGGCAAAGCCATCGTCCACGGCGCGCGCTCGGCGCGGCCTTCGCGGTGAGGCCACCTTGGCGATCACCTTCTTGGCAGCGGGTTCTGCAACCGACGGCCGCGGCGTCGATGTCGGACGAGCACCACGCGCCGGGGCCGCCTCCCCCACTTCGAGTTCGATGCCGAAGATCCCGCCCAGGTCGGCATCTTCGAGAGCATTGCCCGCGCGACTCGGCGCCGCCCCGGCGAACCCCTCGGCACCGGCCGCCGCCGCGATCAGGTCCTTGCTGTCGACCTGACGCAACGCGAAGAACAGTTCGGGCTCGGCATCGAAGCGCGCGCCCACGCCATACAGCACCGCGGCGACGTGCTTGCACATCGAGGCGTAGTCCGGACACGAGCAGGTGAACTCGATCTCCTTCGGCACCGGGAACAGGCCAGCCTCGGCCCGGGCGAGCACCTGCATGACCGCGGTGGAGAAGCGACCCTGCAACAGGTCGACCAGCGAGCCGATGCGGCCCGAGCACTCGCCCACCAACGTGCGCCAGCGGGTCGCGGCCAGGCTGCGGATCTTCACCGCGACGGTGTAGAGGTCCGAGCCGCTGACCAGCGCGTCGACCGTGCCCGGACCGATCTTCAGGTCGACCACCGAGCCGTTGCGAACGTAGGTGCGACCGCGCGGCAGGCGGTTGCTGAAGTCGCTGTAGCGCTCGAGGTTGTCACACCACGCCTTGCCCCAGAACGAACTGGCGATCTTCTTGCTGGAGAGTACGACCGGCTGCATCAGAACGCCGTCCTTGGCCAGCTTGTTCGCGTGCCGCGCAGCGTTGGCTCGCCGCGAACTGACCGGAACGTAGCGCCGCCACCGCTGGTACTTTTCGTATCGCATCGCCGTTCAAGAATCGCCGGTCGCGCGCCGCAGGTCCAGCGCGACGAAGTCCAACAGTTCCGCGTCGTTCATCTCGGTCAGCATCTTGCCACCGTCCGCGCCGAGGACCTCGCCGGCCAACTGCCGCTTGCCCTCGATCAACGCGTCGATCTTCTCTTCGATCGTGCCGCGGCAGACGAACTTGTGCACCAGCACGTTCCGGCTCTGGCCGATGCGATAGGCGCGGTCGGTGGCCTGATCCTCGACGGCCGGATTCCACCAGCGGTCGAAGTGGATCACGTGCGTGGCGGCGGTCAGGTTGAGTCCCGTGCCACCGGCCTTGACGGACAGCACGAAGAACGGCACTGCATCGTCCGTCTGGAACCTCTCCACGCGACGCTTGCGCTCCGGCAACGGCGTGCCGCCATGCAGCACGAGCCCCGGCTGCCCGAAGACCATCGCGAGATGCGTCGCCAGGGGTTCCGTCATCTCCTTCCATTGCGTGAACACCAGCGCCTTCTCGCGTCGGCTGCCGATCGACTCGCAGATCTCGGTGAGGCGCGCGAACTTGCCGCTCGCCTCTGGGTCGAAGGCACCATGGCCGAGCCACTGCGACGGGTGGTTGCAGATCTGTTTGAAGCGCATCAGGAACGCCAGCACGACGCCGCGCCGCTGGATCCCTTCGAGCCCCTTCTCGGCAGCGAGCTGACGCGCCAGGGCCTTCACCGATTCCTGATAGAGCGCTACCTGCGTTCGCGTCAGGTTGCAGAACGCCTTCACCTCGGTCTTGTCCGGCAGGTCGCGGATGACGTTCCGGTCGGTCTTCATGCGGCGCAGGATGTACGGCGAGACGAGCCGACGCAGCGGACCGAAGTCCGGCGGCTCGCGCCGCTCGAGTCCCTTCGCGAACTTGCCGAACTCGGCTGGCGAACCCAGCAGGCCCGGATTCAGGAAGTCGAACAGCGACCACAAGTCGCCGAGGCGGTTTTCGATCGGCGTGCCGGTCAGCGCGATGCGCGCGCGGGCCTTCACGGCCTTGACGGCGCGCGTCTGCTTCGCACCGGGGTTCTTGATCGCCTGCGCCTCGTCGAGCACCGCGAGCTCGAACGACACTTCGGTGAGCCACGGCAGGCGCAGCATGGTGCCGTAGGTCGTCATCACCAGATCGGTAGAAGCGAGGTCCGCTGCCTTCGTGCGCGCAAGCACTGCGGGAGCCGTCGACCCCTGGTGCGCGACGAAC